>CAWHFT010000190.1:0-4441 GCA_963828175.1 uncultured Spirochaetota bacterium | reverse complement strand
ATGTATTGCTGAACCATCGATTCGCAAATCGGGAGGGACAAGAGCGATCTGGACAATCTCGACGCGAAGCTCGCCGCCAAGGAAGTCCGAGCTCAAGCAAAAATACGGGGATATGGAAGCGAACCTCAGCAGGATGGAAAACGCCTCGAGCTCGATCGACAGCTTCTCGAAGCAGAACTCGGGCCAATGACGGCGCGAGGAAGGATAACCAATGCGGATAACCGTGAATGGGGCGCCCCTCGCCCTCGACGTAAAGATTCAGCCAGTCTCGGTGAACTGCTCGCGGGAGCGGACGACCTCATCGACAGGGCGGGCTCGGTCATCGTGTCCCTGAAGGTCGATGGCGAGGAGGTCGATGCCGAGGGCTACGCCCGCTTCGCAATGATGCCTTCCGCTACGGTTTCGGACGTCGAGATCCGGGCCGAAGACGGGACTGCGATCAGAATTCGCACCATGGAGACCCTCCTCGAGCTCCTCGCCATTGCGAAGCGCCCTGCCGAGGATACGGCTGCCGAGGATACGGCCGCCGGGCTGGCCAGGCCTCCGGACCAGCGCCCCCGACATGAAGGATGCCTTCGCCGGTCTTTTTGCTGCCGACGAGCTTTCCTTCGTCCAGCTCTTCTCCGATCTCCTCGCGCGCGCCGGCAACGAGCCCGACCAGGCTTCGCGTATCGAGCTCTCGGCCCAGGCCGACCGCATCTCGTCGGTCTTCGGTGAGAGGCTCGCCGAGCTCCGCCGCCCGGCCGCAGAGATGCTCGCCGCGGCCGCCCTCTTCGACGCCAGGGCCGCGGACCTGGCCGACCTTCCGGTGCTGTTCCAGACGGGCAAGGAAGACCAGGCGATGAAAGTCGTCCTCTACTTCGTCGAGATCTTCAACAAAGTGATCCGCATCATCCCGGAGTTCGGAGGACCGGGGTCGACACCGTCCGTCCATCACCGTGGCGGGTCGGCCATGCCGGACTTCTACGGAGAATTCAACGGTGTGCTCCGCCAGCTGACCGACGCTTTCGAGCATAAGGACGCGGTCCTTATCGGCGACCTCGCCGAGTATGAGGTCCTGCCCAGCATGCGAAGCTTCTTCGAGGCGATGCGAGAGGCGCTTCCCGAGTCATGACCGCGCAACCTGTACTGATCCAGCTCGGCAGCAACCTTTATTCCACGGGCGGCGCAGGCCCTCGAGCACGATGATCGTAATCGGCGCCGCGATCTTGGTCGTCATCCTGATCGTCGTGATAAGGAACAACGCCGGAGGCTCTGGGTCGGCGCTCGTCCTTCGACAAGCATTCCTTCCGAAGGCCGCGCAGATCCGCCGGCCTTCCCGAGGAGGACGTGCGATTCCTCGAGTATATTCGGGAAGGCCCTCTCCCTCTCCAATCCCGAATTCGTCTTCCGCAACCCCCAGAAGCTGGACGCCTTCTTCAAAGACGCGTACCGGCAGATCGACAAGGCCGCGGACTCCGAGACCGACGCGGACGATCGCAAGGCGCGGCTCTTCGCGGCGCGCGAAAGGCTCACCCACGCGAGCGCCATGGGAGGAAACGTACGGAGCACGCGACAACTCGGCCGTGGCGCGCCCCTCACCTTCATCGCTCCCGGCGAGGAGTCCTACCCCTCGATCATCCTCGCCGTCGAGCCTGGCGGTCTCGCGGTCGAGCCGGTCTCCGACTCCTACGGCGAGGCTCTGCGCTTTCGCCGCGGCACGAAGCTCACATGCTATTTCTATGCGAAAAGCCATCAAGGCTACCAATTCGCGACGCGCGTCGCCGGTTGGGAGAAGTTCGGCGGCAAGGACGCGATGGTGCTGGCGCACAGCGATGCGGTGAGCGCCCTGCCGGCTCGGCGCCACGCGCGCCGCGAGACCAAGGCGCCGTGCACCTTCTATAGAGTAGCGGTGACCGCGGCAAATCCGGCCGAGCGGCGAAGGGCCGGGCAGCGAGGCGCGGCGAAGGTCGAGAATATCCCCTACCCGGGGACCATAGTCGATATTTCGGCCGGCGGGCTGGGCATCCAGACCGCGAATCCCGCTTGCGGCCGGCGAGTTCGTGAAGATCGCCTTCAATCCCGGCGGAGGCGGCGCTCAGGCGGCCTTCGCGAAAGTCATCAGGATGAACCAGGCGAGGAATTTCGGCGGCGTGATGCACGTTCAGTTCGTCAAGATCTCCCGCCAGGGACTCAACGCGATACTGTCCTACGTCTACGGATACGCGGATTGATGTTTGTCGCATGGCAATTGCGCTTTCCTTGACTCCGACGCCCGGCCCTACCTACAATTAAGCATGAAGGTCGTCGAGCTGCGGGATCTCGCCAGAAGGGATTCCCCGTTGCACTACATCAAGGAGCTCACGGCCGTCGCCGTCATCGAATGGAACGAGCGGCAGAGCGAAAGCGATGTCTCCATCACCCTCGAGCATGGTCCCCTCGGCCCGCCCGGATGTGAGGATTCGCCTTCTCGACAGCCTCGAGCTGCCCATCCTGCCTATAATCCACGCCATACGGGACTTGGTCGTCGAAATGGAGCGCTCGGGGAGACTGCCCTGAGGCAATTCCGGCTCCACAGTCCCGAAGAGACCCTCGCGCTCGGCCAAGCCCTGGGCCGAGCCGTCTCGGGCGGCACGGTCATCGCATTGCGCGGCGGCCTTGGCGCGGGCAAGACGGTCTTCGCAAAGGGCTTCGCCCTCGGCCTCGGCGTCGGCGACGAGGTGACGAGCCCGACCTACACCATCGTTTCGGAATACGAAGGCAGGCTCCGCTTCCACCATGTCGATGCCTTTCGCCTCGCAGGCCCCGACGACTTCGAGGCGGTCGGCGGCGAGGACCTGGTCGCCGACCCGGGCGGGATCTGCCTGGTCGAGTGGAGCGAACGTCTGGGACCGGCCCTTCCGTCCGAAACTGCCCGGATCGACATCACGGTGGAGGACGACGGGACTAGGCTCCTGAGAATCGAGGGCCGGGCCCTGGAGGCCCTCCTGCCATGACGACTCTCGCCATCGACGCTTCGACCGACATCCTGTCCGTCGCCCTGATGAAGGAAGGCGGTTGGGCGGAGGCTTCGCTGGATCTCGGCCTCCGCCACGCGGAGCGGCTCATGGAACTCGTGGATTCCTGCCTCTCGCGTTCGCTCACGCCGAGGTCGGAATTGGGGCTCGTGGCCTGCGCTCGCGGGCCGGGCTCGTTCACGGGGCTCAGGATCGGCATGGCCGCGTCCAAGGGCGTCGCCGCGGGGCTCGGGCTGCCGTGGATCTCCGTGCCTACGCTGGATGCCTTGGCCTGGGGCTATGATTGCGTAAGCGGCGCGGTGGCGCCCATCATAGACGGCAGAAAGGGGCGAGTCTACTCCGCTATCTACGAGCGGGGCGCGAGGCGGACCGACTGGCTCGACGTTCCTCTTGCTAAGCTCGCCGCGCTGCTAGATACTTATCCTGAAGCCTTAGTGACCGGCCCTGATGCGGAATTGTTCCGCGCCTATGCAGCCGAGCGCAGCGGGTTTCGGGTCGACGAAAGGGCGAGGGCTCCCGCAGCACGGGCAATAGCGGTGCTCGCCCTTCGTTCTTTCCTGCGCAATGGGCCGGGAGATCCTGACGAGGGTCCCCTTTACTTGAGATCGAGCGAGGTCGACGAACCGACCTCGTACCCTCCCCCTCTCTCTCGATCAATACGGGAGTCTATGGAGAATTCTTATTCATGGGATGCACAGGAAGAGATCGAGGAACTCGAAGCCGTCGAGGAGCCGCTCGAGCTCGAAGTCGCGTCCGCACCCGCCGTGGAGTCGCCTCTCCTTTCGGAAGCGGGTACGCGGAGCGTCATACATAGCTACGGCCAGATACCCGAGCCTCTGGCCCTCCTGGACGATTCCCTGGGTTTCTTGTTCCGCAACGGCCCTTTCAAGGAGCTCCTGAAGGCTTTCGGCTATCCCGAGTCACAAACTTTCCTCGACACCCTGTCGAGGTCAATAAACCCCGAAACCGCTCGTGCGATCCGCGAATCCTTGAACAGGGTCGATGCCGGCCACGCCTGGAAGGGGACCATCGCGCACAAGGCCAAGAACGCCGCGGCAGTCATCACAAAAGTGCATATATTCCCTTTTTACCCGGATGACGAAGGCACGACGAGGGACGCGGAAGGCAAGCCCGAAGCCTTCTCGGTCTACCTTGACGATGTCACCGAGGAAAACAGGAAATTCCTCCGGGATATGTTCTCCTCGCTGCTCGAGGCCTCGAAGCTGAAGGACAATGACACGGGCAAGCACATCGAGCGCGTCAACTTGTACGCCAGCCTCCTTGCCAAGGCCATGTACAACGACCCGCGCTGGCCCGAGCTGGACAGGGACTTCATCTCCGATATCGGCTTCCTCGCCGCCATGCACGACGTCGGCAAGATAGGCACGCCCGACAATATCCTAAACAAGGAAGGGCCCCTGAGCGGAAGCGAAGTCATCATGAAA
>CAWHFT010000189.1:0-9916 GCA_963828175.1 uncultured Spirochaetota bacterium | reverse complement strand
CTCATATTGCTGAAAACCTTCCTAAAGAATGGCCAAATATTAACTCAATCTTATTGAATTTCAAATTTAATATCAACAGGAAACGGACGAAATACTATTTATTTTTTTTAATTCTAACAACGGGGAAATAATTGGCCATTATTTAAATGGGTCTCCATCCTTTAAAATCACTAAAAAACTTATTATTTTTCTAACATATATACTAATTTTAATGTTATCATATTTTAAAATCAGAATTATAGCATTCAAAATATCAAAATAACATAAATTTAAATAGCCAAAAATTATTTTTGAAAGATCTATCAGGTTTTCTCAAAATTGCCAATATGCAAAAAAGTATCTAAATTACATTTTTCAATGAATTTTGAAGAGGAATTCACTTTAAATTATCTAATTTTTAGATTCTGCATCTTTTATTTAATTAAATGATAAATCTGAATATATTCCGTCATTTTTTATACCGTTATTTTGAATGATTTTTTAATGCTATTCTGAGTTGTTTAGGTATTATATATTTAATTAAATTTTTATTTAGGCTAGATACGATATGAATCAGCAGAATCCGTCAGCCCCACCGACCAAGTCGTTTCGCTTCTGTATATTTAAAATGACATAACGGATCAGCAGTCGTGCTGATTGGCTTACAATTCGGGCGGAGTTGTTAATATCTTTTACTTGAAAGGCAAAGGCCAGGCTCTCATTGACTTTCAAAACGTGAACGAGGCGTCTGAGATGGTCAAGTTCTTTCATCACATGCCGGAGCAATGTAGCTTGAAGAATATCGAGGCGGCTCATTCCAGCTACCAGCAGCTTACCATTGACACGAATAGAGCGCAGGCCACTATGAATACAGGCCAAGCAGCTAAAGAAGCTGCTCAAACGGGTGGTGACGGATGCGTGATCAAGGCGGCCATTAGCAATCAGGTCTATCCCGTTCTTATCGAGGCTCTCTATCAGGTTTTCTCTAAGTGTGGCACCGTTCTCAAAATTGTCATTATGTCAAAAAGTAAACAAGAAACAAACATATAAATAACTGTATTTGTTATTAGAAAAAAGCATTATTATTTTTTTTATTTATTAGCTGATCCTCCAAGTGCTTTAGTACAAATGAAAGATGAAAATCAAGCTCAACAAGCCATTGCAGTAAGAAATTGTATTTTTTTAAATAAATATTACATTTTCAAGATGTCTTTTTATGGTGTAAGACCACTTTTGAAAATCTTAAAAGATTTTACAAAAGTTGTTAAAAATAGCGTTTTATATTTATTAAAAAAAATCTACCTAATAAGTAAAAAAAAATTGATTTAAATTAGGGACAATAAAAACGTATTGATTATAAAAATTGGACAAAGTTAAGGGGAAGAAAAGTCGATTTTAAGTTTGAAATCCCAATTTTGTCCATAATGGCCATTTAATGGTTTCTGACTGACTAGTAAAAATAATTTATATATATTCGGACTCAGAATCATCGATTTAGTGGGGGTAGCCAAAATATCTAAGCCCGTTTATAATTTTAAAGAGGTCACAAATATAAAAAAAGTATGGTAAAGGAGGGTTATGTGCAAATTTTCATCTTAATTTTTTCTTTTTAAATAAATATTTATGTCTTTACCCCATCCCGGCGAAGGCTCGCGCCCGAAGCAGGCGGAAGGCGGGATCGGCTCCGGACAAAAGTGTGGGCTTGCCCAACGTGTCCAGAGCCTCCTTCCAGCGACGCTCGCGCACGAGCAGCTCGGCCTTGAGCGTAGACGCGTCCCTAGTAGAATAAAAGGAAAAACGACCAGAGGCGAGGGCTGAGTTTAGGTTTCCCAGGGCGTCATCGAGCGTCCCCCCTGACTTGACCCCTGCGAGGGCGTCGAGATAGAGAACATCCGAGTTATCGGGATCTTGCCGAATCGCTTCCTCGAGGAAGGAATCCGCTGCGAGCCAGTCGCCGATGCCGGAGGATTGTCGGGCCGCGTCGAGCAGGGCACGGGCGGCATCACTCATGGCGCCGCGCGCGTCCTGGGCCACCATCCGTTCGCTCGAAAAGGCCACGGCGAGGGCGGCCAGTGCGACGGCCGTCGCGCGGCCGGCCTTCATGCTTAGGCCCTCGCCTCGCGGGGAGCGAAGCCCAACAGGCTCCGGACCTCGGCGTCCTCGAGAGTCTCGCGAGTCACGAGAGCGTCGGCCAGCTTCTCTAGCTGGTCCCGATGTTCCGTGAGTATCGCGGTGACCCGTGCAAGGGCTGCCTCGAGGATCTTCTTGATGGCTTCGTCAATGCGCATCGCCGTATTCTCGGAATAATCCTTATGCTGGGCGATCTCTTTTCCGATGAAAATTGGCTCTTCTTCCTGACCATAGGCAACAGGCCCCATCTGCTCGGCCATGCCCCATTCGCAGACCATCTTCCGCGCGAAATCCGTCGCTTGGCGGATGTCCTGGGCGGTGCCCGTCGTCGTCTCTCCGTATATAAGCCTTTCAGCCGAGTAGCCGCCGTACATGATGGCGATCCGATCCTCGAGCCAGGACTTGGCTCGGGAGTAGACGTCCTTTTCCGGCAGGGAAATGGAGAGACCCAATGCCCTGCCGCGCGGCACGACCGTCACCTTGTGCAAGGGGTCCGAGTGCGCCAAATGGTAGTGAAGGAGGGCATGCCCCGCCTCGTGGACGGCGGTCGCGCGCTTCTCCTCGTCGGTGATCACGAGACTGTGCCGCGCGACGCCCATGAGAAGCTTGTCGCGAGCATCCTCGAAATCCTCCATGAAGACAGTGGCCTTGTTCTTGCGGATGGCGAACAGGGCCGCCTCGTTGACGAGATTGGCGAGATCGGCGCCGGAAGTGCCCGGCGTCGCGCGAGCGAGCCGGCTCACGTCCACGTCCGAGTCCACGGGGATCCTCTTCATGTGGATGGCGAGGATGTCCTCCCTCTCCTTGACGTCGGGCATGGCGACGACGACCTGGCGGTCGAAGCGCCCGGGCCGCAGGAGCGCCGGATCGAGGACGTCGGGCCGATTGGTCGCCGCGAGGATGATGACGCCGTCCTTGGTGTCGAAGCCGTCCATCTCGACGAGCATCTGGTTCAGCGTCTGCTCGCGTTCGTCGTGCCCTCCACCGTATCCCGCGCCCCGGGTGCGTCCCACCGCATCGAGCTCGTCGATGAAGATGATGCAAGGAGCGCTTCGCCTGCCCTGCTCGAAGAGGTCGCGGACGCGGCTGGCGCCCACTCCGACGAACATCTCGACGAAATCCGACCCCGACATGTGGAAGAAAGGCACGTTGGCCTCGCCTGCCACGGCTTTGGCCAGGAGGGTCTTGCCGGTGCCCGGCATACCGACGAGCAGCGCGCCCTTGGGGATACGCGCCCCCATCTTCACGAATTTCTGCGGGTTCTTGAGATAGTCGACGACCTCGAGCAGTTCGTATTTAGCTTCCTTTTGGCCAGCGACGTCTGCAAAGGTGGTTTTCTTGGTGGGCTCCACGTAGCGTTTGGCCCGGCTTTTACCGAAGCTGAAGGCCTTATTATTGCCTTGCACCTGCCTCAGCATCAGCCAGATGATGAAGAAGCCGAAAAGCCAAGGAGCGAATTCGATGATGATTTGCCAGGGGCTCGCCCCCTTCATACCACCGGAAACCTTGACTTCTTTGGTTCGAAGGCGAGCGAGCAGATCGGGGTCCGCGTAGGGTATCGTGGTCTTGAATACCGCCTGTGCTCCTGTCTTCCCCTTTAGCGTACCCTGGATCTCGGATTGGTCGAGAATCTTGACCGAGTCGACATCGCCTTGATCGAGGCTATTGAGGAAGGAGGAGTAGGTTATCTCGTTTGCGGCTCCGCGGTCGTTGAACAAGAACAAGGCCGAGAAAAGCACGCCCAACGAAAGGAAGAGGGCGAGCGCTGCCCGGCTGCCGCGAGCCGGTCCTTCCGGGCCTTGGCCATTCTTGCGCTGAGGAGGGGGCGGATTCTGTTCGTCGAAATCCATTAGGACTCAGGCTCCTTTCACTTTGATCGACAGGTGGCGCGCGCGTTCTCCGCTAGAGCCTTCGCTCGCGGGGTCAGCTCGGTACCTATCCTTTCCGCCGCGTCCGGCTCCGAGAACAGCGACTATTCCGTCGCGGTCCTCGACGACTGGCGTCGCTCGCCGAGCGTCCTCCGGCAAAGCCCACTCCGAAAAGAGGGCATCAAGCCGCTTCGTCCCGTCCTTGAGGGCGATGGCATCGCCTGGCCTTCGCGATCTTACGACGAGTGGGAAACTGAAGGCGTCGGCTCGGATCCCGGAGGAACCGTCTGCGCTCCAGGAGGCACTAACGACCAAAGAGCCGACGCGAACCTGGCGGGGTCGGTCAACTAGTACAAAATAGCCGCCGCGCCGATGAAAATCAAGGCCGCGGCGCAGCAGAACGAGTCCGTCGCGCTCTCGTAGCTCTATACCTGCCCCTTTATAGGACTTCCCCTCGCCGCGGGCGAGCGCCTCGAGGGCTGCCGCCGCTATTCCCGATGACAACCGCGACCTTCCGACCATGCCGCCGGCGGCTCGCACGATTGCCCTTGAAGCCACTGCTCGTGGCGCGCCGAGCAACAGGGCCAGCGATGTCTGGAGAGTTCCCGGCTCGCTCGGACTTGGCGAGAAGGCTATCGAATCTGCGGCCTCAGCCAAAGCCTCTTCGTCCGCAACGGCATTGGCCAAGCTGTGAGAGAGGCCTTTTCGCCAACCCGGGAAGGCTGAGTCCAGTATCGGCACGAGGCTGAGACGAATCCGGTTCCTAAGATAGCCTTCCGATGCGTTGCTCGAATCAGTCGAATAGGCGATGCCCCTCTGTTCCAAATAAGCGAGGAGAGCAGATTTTTGGATGCCGAGAAAAGGCCGCAAAAAAGGCCCTGACGCTTCTGGAATGCCTCTAAGTCCACCCGTGCCGCTCCCCCCGAGGAGACGCATGAGGATAGTCTCGAGCTGATCGTCAAGAGTATGCGCGAGGAGCACGGCATCGGCGCCTGTACGCGTTAGCGCCGAGCGGAAAGCGGCGTATCGGTACCTCCGCGCTGCGGCTTCCACACCCTCACCTATCGCCTTCGCTCTCTCGAGTATGACTCCAGGTCGTACGCGTGCGACGAAGAGTCGCACGCCGAGCGCGGCGCAAGTCGACCTGACGAGATCCAGTTCTTTTTCCAATTCTTCCCTGCCCCTGATGCCGTGATCGACGTGAACGGCTATCGGCCGTCGGGGGAAGAGCGCCGCCGCCGAGGTAAGCAAAGCGGTGGAATCAGGCCCTCCCGAATAGGCGATCGCGAAGGGTGTAGCCGAGGCACTGTTCATTCCGTGTCGGGATAGGGAATCAAGCAGCGCGGCTTCGAGGCCACAACGAGCTCTGGCCATCTTTCAGAAAAAAGAGGGCTTGACGGCCCTCCTAAGAAAGAAACCGGTCGGCGGCCCAAGGCGATCTTTTTCGTGCACGCCCGAGGCAGCTAACCGGCCTAAAGTCACTTCCTCTCTTCCTTTTTCGCGGGAACTACACCTGCACCTGCGGCGGGGGCGGCGCCGGGCGCGGGAGCCGCGCCTGCGGCGGGAGCCACTCCTGGTGCGCCGGGAACGGCGCCTTCGACGGCGGCGGCAGCGGCGACCGGGGCCTCGACGACCTCTTCCTTGGCGAACTTGACTACGGCGACCACGAGCTCGGGACTACTTAGGATCTTGACTTTGTCCAGGGCCGGGAGCTCGCGGACGTGGATCGAATGGTTGGCGTGGAGCTCGCTGACGTCGACGTCGATCTTCTGAGGAAGGTAGTCCGGATCGCACTGGACTTCGATCTCGTGGGCGGGATTCTCCAAAATGCCGCCCTCGCGAACGCCGACCGGCGTGCCGACGAGGTGTAGCGGTACTCGGGCGTGGATGAGGCGACCGGAGACTACTTCGAGGAAGTCGATGTGGATGATCTTGTTGGTCAGGCTGTCCCTCTGGCGCGCCTTGACGAAGGCTCGCTTCTTGGCTCCTCCAACCTCAATCCCGAGTATGGTGCTTTCGGAGATGCCCGCGGCCATTTTTAGGAATTCCTTCTCGTTGAGGAGGACGTGCGTAGCGGCTTCGCCGCCGCCGTAGATTACCGCGGGTATTTGGCCCGAGGCGCGGAGCTGGTTCAGCTCGCCCTTGGTGGTTAGCTCTCGCGGGACGGCTTTTAAAACGGACTGATCCATGTTCAATTCTCCTTGAAAAACTCGAATATGACTAAATATTGGGACGGCAGGATTCGAACCTGCGAATGTCGGAGCCAAAGTCCGATGGCTTACCGCTTGCCGACGTCCCAGTACGATCTCACGGTACTGGAAATACCAATATCATTCGAAGTCGGCTGGAGTCGTATCGCCCGGAGGCGCTACCTCGTATGCCTCGAGAATGCGATCCTGGAGGCGAGTTCGAAAGTCTGGGTGGATGGGATGCGCAATATCCTTGTATTCCCCGTTCCTCGTCTTCCGGCTCGGCATGGCTATGAAAACGCCGCTCTTGCCCTCGATGATCTTGACATTATGTACGACGAAGCAATCATCGAATGTCACCGTCACGTACGCCTTAAGCTTGCCTTCGGTCGTGACCCTTCGGATGCGGATATCCGTGATCTCCATGGCTGCGACTCTCCTTGCGGGCGCGCGGAAGATGTTTCCATCCGATTCTAATCGAGGGGCACGCAACGCGCAAGCGGTGAGGCGTCAAGGCACCTGATGCCGGCATGTTCGAGCCGTTTCAGCGCCGACCCGGCGGCGCGCTTCGCCTCGAAGACGCCGAACACGCAATTGCCCGAGCCGCTCATCGCCGCGAAGGAGGCTCCCAAGCCCCGCAACATCGTCTTTGCTTCCGGAATCTCGCTCCTCGCACGGCCAATCGGGCCTTCGAAGGAATTGGCGAATGGCCATCGACGGATTGTCCCCCGATATGCCTCTAAGAGGCATCTGCGATTGGGATCGGGTTCGCTGGAATCGTCGGGCCTGTCAGCATCGAGAGCCGAATAGGCCCAGGCAGTCGAAACGGCCTTTCCCGGAAAGGCGAGGACGATCGAATAATCCTCCCGAGCCTCTATGGGGCTGATGTTTTCACCCCGTCCGGATACTATGGCTGCCGCCGAACTCAGAAAGAACGGCACGTCGCTCCCTATCGAGGCCCCGAGGACCGCCAAAGCCGGGGGAGGCAAGCCACCTCGAAAGAGCTGTTCCAACCCGTTCAGTACCGCCGCGGCGTCGCTCGACCCTCCACCGAGACCGGCGCCTGCCGGTATACGCTTGTCAACCGAAATCGACAGCCCCGTCCTTATTCCAGTGGCTTCGCGATAAGCAAGAGCAGCTTTATAGACGGTGGTGAGTCTCGCTGGACAATCGAAATCGCCTTCGATCACTATGCTATCGGACTCTTTCAAAGACCTGATGACGATGGTGTCCGAAAGGGATATGGCCTGGAAAACGCTCAAGATATCGTGGTAGCCGTCTGCTCTGCGACCGTATACCCTGAGATGCAGGTTCACCTTAGCCGAAGCCCGAACGCGGACGATTCCCGCCATTTGAGGGTGGTATTATACATACCGGGCGGGTCTTGTCAAACCCCGCTCGAATCGGGCCAAACTGCCTGACCTCGAATCATATTATTTATACAATCGTAGTTGACAGACCAGCAGATACTCTTTTAGATTTTCGGTTGACATGGGACTAGAGACGCGATTAGGTTTCTCCCATGCCTAGGCGGCCGCCTCCAGTCGGGAGGGGTCAGCTAACCGCAGGGAGGAATGAGGCATGATCCCCACTAACGGCGAACCCGCGCTGGACGAGGCTCCTGAACTCGCGCTCGCGGCCGTTTCCGATTACCGGTTTGCCGAACCGGCCCAGTTGGTCAGGCTCTTCCTCGACGACAGCTACGACGACTATGAAGATGACGATTTCGAGGAAGAGGAAGAGTTCGACGATGTCGAAGAAGACGGCTTCGATGACGCCGAAGAGGACTTCGATGACGATGACGACTTCGACGACGAAGAGGATGAGGCAAGCGACGATTTCGACGAAGGCGAAACCGAGGAAGAGGAAGAGGATTTCGACTATGAGGACGATATCGACTACGACGATTTCGACGAGTGATCCTGTCGTGGTTAGTGGGACGAAAAGGCCGCCGGTGGGCGGCCTTTTTCATGATCAAACCCCTCCGATGCCCTTGGGAGCCACCTTTGCGGCCGGCGATTGGAACCAGAGCTTTTCGAGCTCGTAGAAGGACCTAGCCCTTTCTGTCATCACGTGGACGATGACCGTTCCAAGGTCTATAAGTATCCACTCATCGTCGTCGGCGATCGATGCCCGGCTCAGTCTTTGAAGCCCCAGGGGGCCGACTTCTTCGTCCACGAAACGGGCGAGGCCGCGAAGGTGGGAAGAGCTCGTCGCCGTCGCAATGACGAAACGGTCCGTCCATCCGGCTTGGGCAGCGACGTCGAGGATGACCACGTCGCCTCCGTTGTGGTTCGCCAGCACCTCGGCGATCGCGAGGGCCGACTCGGCGCTACTGGGAGCAGTATCTGCCATTGAAGTCCTTTCCAAGGATGATGGTAAAATCGGCCAGCGCCTCACCCTGCGCAACCGGCTGTTGGTTCGCGCTATTGCAGCGGATGACGTTGGCTATGTTTTTAGAGGCGTCAGGATTGGAGAAGCGGTCGATGACCTGGGTCTTGTCGTAATCCTCGCGGTCCGCGTTGTCGACGGACACGACGTCATACCCAAAGCTTTGGAAAATCTCGGCCGCTTTCTTTGCCAGGCCTTTGGTTGGCGTACCGTTTTGGATCTCGATAGTGAAGATCTTGTCTGCGGGAGAGGCGGAGCTCGAATTGGCCAGCGCGTTCAGTGTCTGCTTGACGATATCCCTGACGAGCTCTCCGTCATAGTGAGGGAAAAGCAGCCGCTTGTCGTCGACGTCGCGGTAGACGCCGGTGACTCGCTGCAAAACAAGACGATCGGCGTCGAGCCTGGAAAGATCGGTGACGAGCAGGCGCAGGCTATCGTCGTTGATATTCGTCTTTAGGTTCTTTTTGAAGGCCGAGAAGACGCCGGGCCGCGTTATCCATGTAGATTTCTCCCCTATCCTTCGCACCAGTGACTGGAAGAGCTTCTGCCTTCTCGCTACGGCGTCTGAGTCGGTCTCGTCGGGGTCCTTATAATAAGCGAACTGGTCGGCCTTGTCTCCGTCGATGGTGATGGCACCCGAAGGCAGTGAGGCATGGGGAGGGCCGATGATCTCGACTTTCGAGGGGATGAACAGCTCGAGCCCCTCGAGGAGGTCGACGATGGCGGACAAGCCATGCTCGTCCATCACGATCCAGAATGGTATTTTTGCGTCGAGGAGGCCACCGAGCTCGTTTATATAGGACTGGGGCCTCCGCTTGTCGTAGAGAACGTCTATCCGATCGACGCGATTGAGCGACTTTATGATGAGACCGGTCTCGCCCGGCACGTCGAGAAGGGCGCCTCGGCCGTTGGAGGGATAGAAGAAGAAGAGCTGAGTCGAAACGGGCTTCCCGTCCCGCTCGATCACGACTGCCAGGTCCAGGATCCGGTCGGACTTCATCGCCTGGTCGACGGCATCCGATCTGAGCGACACGGAGAGAAACACGAGAGTCGCTATAAAGATGCCGAGGATGCAGAAGAGAAGCACGGAACTTTTGTCGATCGATAGTCGTTTCATCGCTGCCCAGCCTCGTGAACGAGGGTACTGTATAGGATCAAGGTCTCGGGCGCAACGGCCTTGCCCTGGGCTTTCATCCAGCCGATCACACCCTCGACGACCGCTAGAAGCATCGAGTCGACGGGGAGGGCCAGGCAACGGCGGGTGAATCCCTCATCCAGCCGCTCGCGGCCAGGCTCGAGCTTGTCGGCACAATAAAGGATTGCGGCCAATCGTCCCATGCCGGGCTTGCCTACCGTATG
>CAWHFT010000188.1:0-5934 GCA_963828175.1 uncultured Spirochaetota bacterium | reverse complement strand
TGTGCCTGTACTTCGTAACTCGCTGTTGCTAGGCCTCCGATCATTACCCGCTGGATGAGTTTCCCGATGTCCTCGACGTCGACTTTGTTGCCTGGCTCCATTGTTTACCTCTCGTGATAAGGTATTTTCCCGCCTATCGCAAAGTCAATGTTTTCCAGTATCTTGTCCACACATGCGCGAACTCCAAGACACCGCGATCCGAAGAGAGCGAGCTTTCCTCGTGGGCGTCCAGACCGATAAAGTCTCCAAGACCGAGGCCGAGAGCCTTCTCGCCGAGCTCGGGGGCTTGGCCTCCACGCTCGGCCTCGAGGAGGCGGGGCGGATTCTCGTCCGCGTCCGGGAGCGCACGGCGGCTCTCCTCCTGGGCACGGGCAAGGCCGACGAGATAGTCGCGGCCGCGACCGCCGAGGGCGCCGACTCCATTCTCTTCGACCATCAGCTCACGCCGACCCAGCAGCGGAATTGGGAGGAGCTGTCGAAGCTCAAGGCCTATGACCGCAACGAGCTCATCATCAGGATCTTCGCCAGCCGCGCCCGCACGAAGGAGGCGGCGCTCCAGGTCGAGCTCGCCCAGCTCGAGTATTCCCTGCCGCGACTCGCCCATTCCTACGCCGACCTGTCGCGCCAGCGCGGCGGGCGCTACGGCACCAAGGGCTCCGGAGAGCAGAAGATCGAGCTCGATCGCCGCGAGATCGAGCACCGCATCCACGAGATCAAGGACGAGCTCAAAGTCGTGCGGCGCTCGCGCGACGTGCAGCGCGCCAAGCGCGAGAAGGCCTCGGTGCCCAGGGCCGCGATCGTCGGCTATACGAACGCCGGCAAGTCGAGTTTGCTGAACGCTCTCGCCAGCGCGGACGTGCTCGCCCAGGACAAGCTCTTCGCGACCCTCGACCCGACGACCAGGCGCCTGTCCCTGGCCAAGGGAGGGTCGCTGCTGCTCACCGACACGGTCGGCTTCGTCCGCAACCTGCCCCATCACCTCGTGGAGGCCTTCAAGGCCACCCTCGATGAGGCGGCCCAGGCCGATCTCCTCGTCGAGGTGGTGGACGCCTCCGATCCCGAGGCCCGGCTTCACATGGAGGCGACCGACCGGGTGCTGCGCGAGATCGGCGCGGGCGACGTAAGCCGCGTGCTCGCCCTCAACAAGATCGACCTCGTCGCCGACTCCGCCTTCCTGGAGGCCTGGCGCTCGAGCCATCCGGAAGGGCTGCTCTGCTCGGTGAAGACCGGCGCCGGGATACGCGAGCTCTCGGCGGCGCTGGAAGAACGGCTCACCGCCGATTCGGGCGAGGTCCGGCTCAGGGTTCCTGACGCCGAGTACGCGATGGTCGCATTGTTGCACCGCGAGGCCTCGATCCTCGAGGAAGAGCGCGACGAGGACGCGACGCTGCTGCGCGTGCGTCTTCCGGAGAGGCTGGAATCGAGATTCGAGAAATACCTAATCGAGGCCGTATGACGCAGGTTCGGGCGGCCCTGGCCGCCGTCGCCTCGGCTTTGTTCCTGGGATTCGGCGCGTTGGCCGCCGCCGCTCCGCCCGGAGGAGCCACGCTCGTCGTCGGCGATTTCTCGGCCGGTCTCGATTCGGGCGTGCCGCCCGGCTGGCAGCTGGTGAAGCGCTTCGGAGCTCCGGACATCCGCGCAGTGCGGGAGGGACCGATAGCCGCGGTTGCAATGCGCAGCGACAAGAGCTCCTTCGGCTTGCAGAAAAGGTTCGACGTGGACCTGCGCGACTACCCCGACCTGACCTGGAGGTGGCGAGCCGACGCCGTACCCGTCGGAGGCGATTTCCGCAAGGCCGACTCCTACGACATGGCCGCCCAGGTCTGGGTCGCCTTCTCGCTGACTCGCGTGATCGGGTACGTCTGGGATTCGAGAGCTCCTTCGGGGACCCGAGGCGACGCGCAGGGTCTGCCGCCCCTCGTCGGCGGCAGGATCATCGTGCTGCGCTCCGGGACGGCCGATTCGGGGCGCTGGCTGACCGAGCGTCGTGACCTCGCCTCGGACTATCGCAGCGTCTTCGGGGAGGAGCCGCCGCCGAAAACTGCCATCGGCATTCGCCTGCACACCAACTCGCAGCACACGGGCGGCACGTCGGCCTGCGCCTTCGCGGACGTGGCCTTCATCGCGGCTCCTAAGTAATTACCTTTCCAAGGACATGAACTCGGAGAATTCGTACTCGATCCGGCCGTCGTCGCGCACGCGCATGGAAGCGTGACCCTTTTTGGCGAGGCCGTCGAGGACCAGTTCGGCCTCCTCGATGCCCATCGAGCAGTCGAGGGCCACGAGGGCCGGAGTGAGACGCCCGCCCTTGTCGCGGGCCAGGCCGAGGACCGCGCGCTCGTTCCCGAGGGCCCGCTCGCGATCGCCCTGCTTCTTCGCCGCGGGGGCGGCGCCGCGCGCTGCCACGAGCCCCGCGACGCCGCGGGCCACCGGAAGCAGGCCGCCGAAGAAGGCGACGAAGATGGCCCAATCCTTGTGCCCGCCGAGGGCCCAGTAGGTCATGAAGCCTCCGCCCACCACGAGGCCGGTGATGAGGGATTCGAGCGGGTTCCTCCTGGGTCGGTCGCGCTTTCGGGGGAACATGTCGTTCATGTCCGAACGCCCAGGCATCATGTCCATCATTCTTCGTCGCTCTTCACGAAGTACTGCAGCAGCTGCACGATGTAGTAGAGCTTCTTGTAGGTGTCGACGAGCCACGCCTTGAGCGGCCGCGCGCTCTGGCTCTCGACCTCCTTCCAGTTGAGGAGGATCTCGTGGTGGGGCTTGTTGAGGTCCTCGATGAGGTTCTTGAGCTGGCGCCCCACGCCGATGAGGTTGACCGCCGCGCAACTGATCATGGCCGTGGCCTTGTCGTTGGTGTCCTTGAGCGCTCCGCGCAGGTACTTCATCGCGTCCTTGTCGCGATCGGCCTTGGCGAGGGCCGACCTCACGCGCGTGCCGAGCTCGCCCTCGTCCGCGAGCTCCTCGTCGAACAGGAGGATCTTGTCCGAGACGTCCATGATGGCGTGATAGCAGTCGGAGAGCTGCTGAGACTGCAGATTGGCCGTCCATTGGCCTCGGACAATGAGGAGGTCGACGAGCTCGCGGATGTCCTTTTTGAAATAGTCCATCAGATAGGCCTTGAGGTAGTTCATCGCGAGGGCTTGCGTGTAGCCCCCGAGCATCTTCTTGGCGAAGACGACATTGGCCTTCTCGGTGTAGTTTTTCATCCTGAGGATGACCGTCGTTCCGAATATCTGGTTCGATATCTCGTCGATCTTCGAGTTGCGCCGCTCCTGGACGATGCGCTGGATTATGGTCTCGATCTGGGTCTTGAGCTTCTGGAGGAAGGGCTCGACGATGCGGTCGGTGGGCCGGTGCGGCTTCGATTCCCAGGCGGGGTCTTCCTTGAGGTGCCTGACGATCTGCTCGAGGACCCCGCTCTTGCGCAGCTCCAGGGCCTCGGCGACGAATTTCGACCATGCTTCGATCGGGACGATGTCGATCTTCTTGTAGTCCTTGAGCGCGCCGAAGATCCGAGGCCAGTCGGTCTCCAGGTCGAGGGCGCCGAAGACCTCGAGGAAATCCTGGAGGTCATCCGCGACGTACTCGCCGTTGATCGACTCGAACTTGGGCCGGTAGGAGAAGCTGCGCTCGGGGAGGCCCGAGTCGAATTTCTTGAGGAGGAAGTAATAGTCGAAATTGATGAAGTTGATGAAGGCGAGGAGCGTGTCGTAGGCGTCGTCGATCTGCCGCGACTTCTCCCCGTCGAAAATGACGAAGAGCGAGGTGAGGTCCCGCTTGGTCTCTTCCTGGACTTGCCCGATGGAAAGGGTCTTGGCGCGATCCATGATATAGGACTCGGTCAGGTGCTCCGAGAGCTCGCGCTGCTCCGAGGTGAGGAAGCTCTCGATGACGAACGACCGCAGGGCGCCCGAGGCTACCGAGCTACCCAAGAGGAGCTGGGCGGGGGCAGCCAGCTTGTAGATCACGTAGAAAAACTTGGCCAAGCCGGGCAGGGCCTCCTGGCCTTTCGGCTTATAGAACTTGTAACGGGACCTGGAGAGCTCCTTGGCGAGGGCTCGGAGGAATTTCTTCCGTTCGGCCAGAGGATCTCCGATACCGGTAAAAACCGCGAAAAGCCTTTGGAAGAAGCTTCCAGGCTTGGAGCCGCCGGCGTCGTCGTTCCGTTCCATGCCTGTGCCCGTGCTCATCATGCTCTCACTTTATAGGGCGGGAGGGCCGCGGTCAACTAATCTCCCCCGGCCGGAGTTCCCCCGCAGCGGAGACGACGGCGTCTTTTGCCCCGATTTCCCTGAAAATGAGGGACCCATCCTCGTCGATGCCTTCGGGAGTCCCCATTAAAACTCTCGTCTCCCCGCTCGAGTCCGATGCCGAGCCGCGGGTGCCCGGTAGGAAACGGGCGAGCTGCCCTCTTCTCCACAGGCGAGTCTCCACCCGCGGCCGCCAGTCGGGGTCGGCGATGGACACCGAGATGGCGGCGAGAAGAATCTCGAGGAAGTTCCACCGGCCGACCTCGCCGCCCAGCTCGATCGCGAGGCTCGTGGCGCCGCTTTCGAGCCGGGGCGGGAAGACGAGCTGATTGCAATTGAGGCCGATGCCGATGAATACGCCCGCAGACCCGGCCTCGCAGAGGATCCCGGCCGCCTTCCGGTCCCCGAACATCAGGTCGTTCGGCCACTTCAGCCGGGGCGGCCGCGCGAACGAGGCTCCCGTCTTCTCAGCGTAGCGCTCGGCGGCCGCGCAAAGGGCGCCGCCGATGCGCAGCGGCAGGCCGGGAAGAGGCGCGCCGGAGGGCAGCCTCGCCGCCGCCGGCTCGAGGTACAGCGTGAAGAGCAGATTCTTGCCGGGTTCGGACTCCCACTTCCGCTCGGGAAAGCGCCCTCTGCCCGAGGTTTGCTCGTCCGCTGCGACGACGCTGCCGGAGGGAAAGGCGCCGCCTGCGCCGCCGGCGAGGCGCTTGGCGTCGGCCTGTGTCGATTCCGTACTGGCGATCCGGTAGCTGACCGCTCCAGGGAAGGGATTGCGGATGGGGAGCTCTTCCAACGTGGCCACAGTGTACTATATAGTGAGGCGCCTTCAAATGCTGGATATTTTGATATTAGCGAGGTTCTGGCGATGTGCGGAATAGTCGGATACGCCGGCCCCAGGCGGGCGGCACCCATACTGCTCGAGGGCCTCAAGCGTCTCGAGTATCGAGGCTACGATTCGGCCGGCATCGCCGTGGGCAAGGGCAACGGCAGTCTTTCCTCGGTGCGTTCGGTCGGCAAGATCCAGGCCCTCAAGGATATCGTGCCCAAGGATCTGGATGGCGACTGGGGCATCGGCCACACGCGGTGGGCCACGCACGGCGGCGTCACGCAAGCCAACACCCATCCGCACTTCGATGCTTCCGGCAAGATCGCCGTCGTCCACAACGGCATCATCGAGAACTATCGCGCCCTCCGCGAGATGCTCGCCAAGGACGGAGTCTCCTTTTACAGCGAGACCGACACCGAGGTCATACCCAACCTCGTGGCCAAATACTACGAGGGCGACCTCGAAGCGGCCGTCAAGGCGGCCCTCGTCCACCTCGAGGGTACCTACGGCATCGCGGTCATCCACGCCGACGAACCGGGCAGGATCGTCGGGGCCCGCAACGGCAGCCCGCTCGTCGTCGGCATCGGCGAGGGCGAGATGCTCCTGGGCTCGGACGTGATGGCCTTCATCTCCAGCACTTCCCGCGTCGTGTACCTGAACGACGGCGAGGTCGTCTCGCTCACCGCCTGGGACTTCAAGATCACCGACCGTTCGGACAGCCCGGTCGACCGCAAGGCCGCCGCCGTCACGTGGGAGCTCGGGGCCATCGAGAAGGACGGCTTCCCCTGTTACATGGAAAAGGAGATATTCGGGCAGCCCGACTCGATCGAGCGCGCCCTCGGCGGCCGCGTGGTA
>CAWHFT010000187.1:0-55413 GCA_963828175.1 uncultured Spirochaetota bacterium | reverse complement strand
GGGAGCATGGTGTCCGACGGACGCCCCCCGACTGGAGGGTCGACTTCACCTGCTGAGCTCACTCGGGATAGTCACTCACGTATTAAAAAGATGGAAAATGCCGAGATCGCTGCGCATCCTGCTCGCCATCATGGCCGTCTTGGCCCTGGCAACTCCGACGGCCGGCATGGCCGTCGCGGTTGCGCTGCCGCTTTTCGGCGTCACGGAAATTTGGATACCCTACAGAAAACCTAAAGGAGTCGGAGCATGAGAGTCATCCTCAATCAGGACGTTCCGAATCTCGGCGAGCTCGGCGACGTCAAAGACGTCGCCGCTGGCTACGCCCGCAACTTCCTCTTCCCCCGCAGCCTCGCCTTCGCCAAGAACGAGAAGAGCGTCGCCCTCTTCGAGAAGCGCAAGGCCGAGATCGAGGCCATCAAGGCTTCAAAAAGGTCCGCGTCGTCCAATCTCAAGGAGAAGATCGAGGCCGATGAGATCGTCCTCGTGCTCCCTGCGGGCTCGAACGGCAAGCTTTACGGCGCAGTGACAGGTCACAATGTCGCCGACGAGCTTCTCAAGAAGGGAATCGACATCGATCGCAAGCGAATCGAAGTCCCCGGTCGGTCGATCAAGAGCGTCGGGAGCTACAAAGTGGCCATACGACTCTACGAGAAGGACGAGGCCACGCTTCGCATCCTCATTCAGGGGCAGCCGGTCAAGACCGAGTCCAAGGAATTGGCCCCCAAGCCCCGAAGGAAGCGATCCGAGGAGCACGAGGCGGCGCCCGAAAGCCATGCCGCGGAGAATCGCGGCGAGGCTAGCCCCGAGGCCTAGCCCGAGACGTCGCCTGCGTTTCGACGGCTGACGGGAAAGTGCGCCCGCGGCGAGGTCAGCGCGAGCCGATTATGAGCTCGCCGAGGCTTCGCTGCGGGCGTCTCGCTTCAGCAGGGGAGGGCTAAGGACCATGGTTCCGGCGGAGCTTAAGGATAAGGTACCTCCCCACAATGCCGAGGCCGAACAAGCGTGCTTGGGCGCCGTCCTCATCGATCCCGAGTCCGTGGCCAACGTCCTTCGCTTTCTCCGACCTGAAGATTTTTACGTAAATGCCAACCGCGAAGTCTTTGCAGGCGTCATATCCTTGTACGAGAAGGGCCAAAAGGCCGACCTAATAACCCTCACGGACGAGCTCAGGCTGCTCGGCACGTTGGATAGGGCGGGCGGCCCCGGCTATATCGCAAACCTGACTTCGGTGACGCCTTCTTCGGCCAATGTCGAATACTATGCGCGGATCGTCCAGGAGGCCTCGGTCAGGCGCAATCTCCTAAGGCTCTCGGCCGATATAGTCGTAAGGGCCCACGACGATTCCACAGAATCGGCGGTCGTCCTCGACGAGGCGCAGGCCCGCATCTTCGAGATCTGCCAGAACAGGCAGGCCGTCTCGTTCAAGAGCGTCAAGGAGCTCCTCCCCGAGACCATCAAGACTATCGAGAGGCTCTTCAAGAACAAGGCCGCGTACACCGGCGTCCCTTCGGGCCTGCCTGACCTCGATTCGATGACTTCGGGTTTCCAGAATTCCGAGCTAGTGATCATCGGCGCCCGCCCCTCCGTAGGCAAGACTGCGCTCGCCATGAGCATGGCATCGAACATCGCGGTCAAGGAGCGTATCAGCTGCGCCTTTTTCACTCTCGAGATGGCCGATATGGCCCTGATGCAGCGCCTTATCTCGAGTGAAGCCCGTATCGCGAGCGAGAAGATCCGCTCGGGCCTCATCAAGCCTTCGGATTTCAACGCCCTCATGGAGGCCGCCGGCCGCATCTACGAAGCGCCCCTGTACATCGTCGACATGCCCAACATCAAGTTGCTCGACTTACGGACCATGGCGAGGCGTCTCCAAGCCGAGAAGGACGTCAAGATTATCTTCATCGACTACCTCACCCTGATCACCCACGAGAACGCCGATCTTCCGCGTTGGGAGCAGATCGCCAGCATCTCCCGCTCGCTCAAATCCCTCGCGCGAGAGCTTCGCATCCCCGTCGTCGCCCTCTCCCAGCTCAAGCGCGAGGCCGAGGGCAAGCAGCCCAACCTGGCCGATCTGCGTGAATCGGGTTCCATAGAGCAGGACGCCGACCTCATCCTCTTTCTCCATCGCGACCGGCAAGACAACAAGACGACTGAGGAGCGCTCTGAGGTGGTCCAGACTGAGCTCATCATCGCCAAGCAGCGCAACGGGCCGGTGGGCAAGATCGAGATCGCCTTCATCCCGAAATACACGCGTTTCGAATCGATTGAAAAGCGGATGGGGTAGCCATTATAGTCGAGGTAGCGAAAGCCGGCCGCGAGGCTCGGCGTTTTGAGGAGGCCGACGAATGGCGATACGCGACGAATACGACTTTGGCGTCCTCGTGAACGAGGCCGAGCGCATGGTCACGGACGAGCTCGAGCGCGCCCTGGCCGAGCGCGCCGATCCGACAATCTGCCTCTGCCAGGATTGCGTGCTCGACATGGCGGCTTTCGCCCTCAATGCTCTCAAGCCCCTATACCGAGTTTCGCTCCTCGGCACGATGTACGCGCACGCGATGGACGAGGGTGGCTACGCCGAGGAAGTCAAGGCCGCCGTCCGCGCGGCAATCGATAAAGTGCATGCCAACCCTGCGCACGATTAGCTTTCGGTTTCCGCCTCCAGGATCCTGATCGATCGGTAGGGACCCTTGAATATCCGGCCGAACGGCGCCTCGCGCGAACTGCGCGCCTTTTCCGCGATAGTTTTTTCGTAGGTGGCCTGATCGATCAAGAGGACGGCGACCTCGCCTTCGCGGAGGCCTGAGAGGTGGAAGGTTAGCCTGTCGCCCTTCCGTCCGGCATACACGACCCGGACATCGGCATCCGGAGCCTGCTCATCGGCTTTTTGAGCCAGCCAATACTTGATAATTTCCACGGCTTCGGCGTCGAGCCCGTCCTCGAGCATACGCGCCCGCTCGAAGAGCTCGGGATAGCCGATCAGCACCTCCGAACCTTTGGGCAATTGGACCGCGCCTCGATAGAGAGATATCCGTTCGAGCTCGGGCAGAGCTACGAAGTCCAGCCCATATTTCTTGGAGAGCGAGCCTCACGCGGAGCTCGGGCTTGCAGCCGAGCGCCGCAGTTGGGCAGGAGACGGCGAGGAATTCGCCGGATAGGATTTGATCGAGGACTTCCGGGCTCGAGTCGAGGTCGAACTCCTCCGCTATGTCGGCGTCAAAACTCGTCTCGCACATGCAGGTCACTATTCTCATACTCCACCCCCTTCATTTTGCCGCAAAGAAAAGCAGGTCGCCGACCGTCGCGAGCACGAAGAGCGCGAGTATGAACGTCGCTCCGATGAACTGATAGCGATAGATCGAAATAGGGCGGAGGGCGCGCTGCCTGACTCCCTCGAGGATGAACATGGCTATCTGCCCGCCGTCGAGGGCAGGTATGGGGAGCAGATTCATAATGAACAGCCCGATGGACAGGAAGGCCAGGAAATTGAGCGGCAAGGCGAGTCCGCCGGATGCGGAGCGCTGGATGCCTTCGGTCGCCGATTGCCCGACCATATACGTGATCCTCGCCGGTCCCGAAAGCGCCTTTAGGAGATTCACTCCTTGAAAGAGGCTGGAGAGGCCTTTGAGCGTCGCGGTGAAGGTCGACCACGTCGAGGCCGCGCCGGCGCTTATCGCGCCGCCTAGTGTCGAAGCCGCGCTGACATAGTGCGTCTCGGTCATGAAGCTTAAGCCCAGGTTCGAGTTGCCCTGCGCCGACCAGCTCAAGACGACACCGAGCTCGGTGCGGACTCCTCCTCGATCGATCGTAATCCTCGTACGCTCGGGCTTGGTCGAATTGAGTATCGACAATGCTTCGATTGCGTGCCGCACCGGTCTATCGTCGATGGCTACGACGCGGTCGCCGGGGCGATGCCGGCGATCTGGGCCGCGCTTCCCGAGGCGACTTCGCCGACAATCGGCTCGGCCCAATACGAAACGCCGATAAGCCCTCCGCCCGTATTCTTGTCCATCATGGGCGTGACCGATTTTTCGAGGATGGCTCCGTCTCGCTCAATCTCGAGCGCTATTGGCTTGTTGGCGGATAGGGTGATCTTCTCGAGAAGGTCGCTGAAATCCGCGATCTTTCGCCCGTCGGCCGAGATTATGCGGTCCCCGGATTTCAGTCCGGCTTTGTCCGCCGGGTAGCTCGGCAAGCGCGGAGAGCCTAGGTCGATACTCGCTGAGGAGCACTATCCGGTTCGGGAAGGTCGGAGTGCTGTAGCTGATCGTCGAAACGGCGACGAAGATGACGAAGGCTAGGAGCACGTTGGCGAGAGGGCCCGAGAGCGCTATTACGATGCGGCGCCAGGGCGCGGCCCCGTAGTAGCTGCCCTTCTCGCGCGGCAACTCGGACGCCTTTTCCTCGAGCGCCTTGCGGAACGACTCTTCGCCCTTCATCTTGCAATAGCCCCCGATGGGAAAGGCCGAGAACCGCCATTCGGTTCCCTTGCGCACGAAGCCGGCGATGCGCGGGCCCCAGCCTACGGAGAAGGCCTCGACCTCCACGCCCATCGCTCGCGCGGCGAAGAAATGCCCGAGCTCGTGGATTATCACCACGATCCCCAGGCCTATCAGGCCGAGGATTATCGTCAAGATCACCATTCGATCTCCCTGACGGCGGCAGCCGCCTTTCCCCGCGCGGCTCCGTCTATCTCGAATATACTCTCCAGATCGAGGGCGCGTGAAGGCCACGGGCTCTCTAGAGTTCGCGCTACCACGCGCGCGATATCCATGAAGCCCACGCGGCCCGCCTCGAAGGCGGCAACCGCCTACCTCGTCGGCGGCATTGTACGCGATCGTCGCTCCTTCTCCCCCGGCGAGGGCCTCGTAGGCGAGTCCGAGAAGGGGATAGCGCCCGCCTTCGGGCTCGCGGAACTCGAAGCTGCGGCCGGCCAGGTCGAGCTTGCCGAACGGGCATGGGAGGCTGTCCGGCCAGGCGAGGGCATTTTGAATCGGAAGCCGCATGTCCGGCGACGAGAGTTGAGCGTAGAGGCTGCCGTCCCGAGTTCTAACCAGCGCATGCACGATGCTTTGGGGATGAATGAGCACGCGCACGCGCGTCGAGGGAAAGCCGAACAGCCGCGAGGCTTCAATGACCTCGAGCCCTTTGTTCGCCATCGTAGCCGAGTCGATCGTGATCTTCCGCCCCATATTCCAGTTCGGATGCGCAGCCGCCTCATTTGGTGTGGCTTTCTTCAAGTCCGCGAGGCTCTTGTCCCTGAATGCGCCGCCCGACGCCGTGATCACGAGTTCCTCGACTTCTCCCTGGCCGAGGCTTTCGCGCGAACCGCCGCGGGCAGGCGCCGCTCCAGCTTCGCCGAGCCGCGAGAGGAGCTGGAACAGAGCAGCATGCTCGGAGTCGACCGGAATGATCTTCGCGCCATGGGCCGCGGACTCGGTCTCGAGCAGAGGCCACGCCATGACGATGCTCTCTTTGTTCGCGAGCGCAAGGCTCTTGCCGCTCGCGAGAGCGGCAAGAGAAGGCCGTAGGCCTCCTGAGCCCGAGGCTCCATTGACCACTATGTCAGCCTCGACTCCGCCAACCAGCTCATCGAGTCCAGTCGGGCCGAAAAGCGATATTCCGGCGGAGGACGGAGCTGCGCCGCTCAGGCATAAAGCGGCACCGGGATAGCGCGCGGCTGCGGCCTCCAACCCGGTCTCGTCCGAATGAGCGGAAAGTCCGACAACCTCGAAAAGGTCGGGTCGAGTATCGACGACGTCCAGGGTTTGCCGCCCGATCGAGCCGGTCGCACCTACGACAATGACACGCTTGCGCATTTTTCTTGGCTAGCCGCCGAATCTCAGCGGAAGTACCCGAAGATCAGGGAAAGGCCGTAGAAGACCGGCGCGGCGAACAGGAGGCTGTCGAAGGAATCGAGGAAGCCTCCTCGCCCCGGCACGGCGCTGCCCGAATCCTTTATCCCGGCCGAGCGCTTGAGCGCGCTCTCGAAGAGATCGCCCACGATCACCGCGATGCCGACAGCCGACCCGAGGATGAGGACGGTCCACCAAGGGCCCGGCAGAGCGTATGGGAAAAGGGCCGTGCAAGCGAAGGCGGTCCCTACCGAGCCGCAGGCCCCGCCGATGAAGCCGGCGATGCTTTTGTTGGGCGAGACCGCTACGATTCCTCGTCGTCGGCCGAGCGTCATCCCGACGAGCCACGCGAGGCTGTCGTTGCTGAAGGCCAATATGCATAAAGTCAGCAGCGATTCGGTAGCGAATCGGGGCTCAGAAGCTATAAGCACGATGAATGCGCCGAGAAGGCCCGGATACGCGATCGTGAATGCGAATGCGCTCGACCGGGGCAAGACATCCTGGACCTGTGAGGCCGTCACGAAGGCGAATCTAGCGAATATTGCGATGAGGGCAGCACCTGTGGCGAGGACTAACCCCAAACAGGCGCCTGCCAAAGGGGCCTGTCCTCCTAGCATGGCTCCGAAGTATGCGCTGGCGGGAAGCCCCGCCCCCAGGATTATTAGAAGCACCGGATGAGCGGGAATGTTCCGAGCCTTGAAAAGACCGGAGAGCTCGATGGCGCAGCCTCCCAGGAAAACCAGGATGAGCAGGACGGCGGCGGCGTGCCTATATTGCGGCAGAAATACGATCAGAGCGAGAACGAGGGGAATGCCTAAAAAAAAGAGAAGGAGCCGCTGGAGGATATTGCTCATCGAACGCCGCCATATCTGCGCTCGCGTCGCTGGTAGGATTCGACCGCCAGGGCGAGATCCTCGGGGCCGAAATCGGGCCAATATTTTTCGCAGAACCAGAGCTCCGAGTACGCCGACTCCCATACGAGGAAATTGGACATTCGATTCTCATTGCTCGTGCGTATGATGAGATCCGGATAGGGAAGCTCGGGGTGGTCCATAGCTCCTCGGAGCGACTCCTCGCTCGGCTTGATCCCCGCTTCGGCGAGACGCATTGCAGCCCTCACGATTTCATCGCGGCCGCCGTAATTTATGGCGAGATTGACCGTCATCTTGTCGAAGGACGCCGTTTCGGCCTCGACCTCTCGTATCTCCTGGACGACGTCCCGTGGCAGCCCGTCTGCATCGCCGGAATGAAGGACCCGCACGCCGTTCGCACGGTAGAAATCGAGCTCGGCCGATAAATGCTGTTTGATGAGGCCCATCAGGAAACCGACTTCCTCGGCCGCCCGCTTCCAATTTTCCGTGGAGAACACGTACAACGACAGGTACCTTATCCCGATATCTTCGGCGGCCTTCACGATGACCTTCGCCGTCTTCAAGCCCTCGCGGTGGCCCTCCGTCCTCGGCAGGCCTCGCGACTTCGCCCATCGCCCATTGCCATCCATGATAAGGCCCACGTGGGAGGGAACCTGACTATCCTTCGACAGGGCGGACATGATCGTTGCCGGGATCCTAGACTTCCATTATCTCTTTCTCTTTTTCTTCAAGAGTCTTGCCGACTTGCGCGATATACGAGTCCGTCAGCTTTTGCAACTCGTCCTCGGCTTTCTTGATGGCGTCTTCTGCCACTCCGCCGGCGGCGAGCTGCTTCTTGAGGTCCTCGAGGCCATCGCGCCGGATGTTGCGGATCGAGACGCGGGACTGCTCGGCCATGTTCTTGGCTGTTTTCGCCAGCTCCTTGCGCCGTTCTTCGGTCAGGGGAGGGATGGCTATCCTGATGACCTTTCCGTCGTTCGAGGGATTGAGCGAGAGCTCCGACTTTTGTATCGCCTTCTCGATCTCGCCGATGAGTGCGCGGTCCCAGGGCTGTATGACGATGAGCCTCGCCTCGGGCACCGAGACCGTTGCGACCTGGGCGAGAGGGGTCTTCTGGCCGTAGTATTCGACGCGTATCTTGTCGAGGAGGGCAGGGGAAGCTCTGCCCGTCCTCACGCCGTTGAACTCGTCCTTGAGCGCAGATAGAGCCTTCTTCATCTTCTCTTCGCAGATGGCCTTCGAATCCATATGCCCCCCTTGCCCGAACTCTGTATTAGGCCTGCCCGACCTTCATATAGACGAAGTCGACGATCTCGAGTTTGGCCCCAGCCTCCTTGGCTACAGCAGCGAGGGCCTGGGCCACGGGAGTCTTCTCTTCCTTCACGAAGCCCTGGTCGAGGAGGGAAATCTCCGACATCAGCTTCTTGAGCTTCCCGGCCAGGATACCCTGGATCACCTTGTCAGGCTTGCCCTTCATCTTCTCGTCGAGCTCGACCTGCTTTTGGAAAATGTCCTTCTGCTCCTGGATCCACGCAGCCGAGGGCTTGGTCTGGTCGAGGAACATGGGATTGAACGCCGCAATGTGGAGGGCGACGTCGTGGATGAAGCCCTTGACGGACTGCTTTGCGAAGGCTTCGGCCTTATCGGATTTCATTTTCACGACGACCGCAAGGGAGCCTTCGCCATGGACATAAGAGTGAAGGCACTCGTCGGGTCCGGCCGTTACGAGCGCTACTCGCTTGAGCCCGATGTTCTCCTTGATCTTGGCAGCGATGTCCTTCACCATTGCCTCGAGCTCTTCAACGGGCTTGTCGTAGCCTTTGGCGAAGGCGACCTCGACCGCTTTTCGACCCGCCGCGATGAAATCCTCGTTGCGGCAGACGAAGTCGGTCTCGCAGGCGATCTCCAAAATCGAAATCTTGCCGGGCCCTTCCTTGATGAAGATCTTACCTTCGTTCGTCGCCCGTCCGGCGCGCTTCTCAACGCCCGCCATGCCCCATTCGCGCAGTATTTTCTCGGCGCCTGCGAAATCGCCCTTAGCCTCGACCAGAGCCTTCTTGCAATCCATCATCCCTGCGCCGGTTTTTTCACGCAGGTCCTTTATGTCGCTAGCTTTGATATCCACGTATCTCTCCTATCCTATTCTCGCTCGGGCGGGTACTTGGCCTAACGCTTCGCTAGGGCTACGTAGGCCTTTGGCCTACTTCGCCTCGTAGAGCCGGTCGTCGTCGATGATCGGTGCAGGCTCCTCGGTCCCGGTTTCCTCCGCCTTCGGCTTGTCCGCCACGGCGTAGGTCGCGGGATCGATCTCGACCTCGTCGTCCTCCGCAGAGGGGGCGGCGTCGGTCTTGACCTCTTCGGTTTCCTCTCCGGTGAGGTTCTCGATTATCTTGAGCCCTTCGGCCGCTCCGGCCTCGACGACCGCATTCGCGATAATCTGGGTAAAGAGGCTGATCGAGCGAATCGCGTCATCGTTGCCGGGTATTGGGTACGTGATTCCCTCGGGGTTGCAGTTGGTATCGACGACCGCGACGATCGGGATGCCGAGCTTCTGGGCCTCGGCAACGGCGATGGCCTCCTTGCGCGTATCGATGACGAAAATGGCGCCCGGAAGATCCTTCATCTCCTTGATGCCGCCGAGGTTCTTCTCGAGCTTGGTCTTTTCCTTCTGGAGGCTCGCTATCTCTTTTTTGGTAAGGCTCTCGAAAGTCCCGTCGACTTCCATCTTCTCGATCTTCTTGAGGCGTTGAATGGATTTTTTGATGGTAGAGAAATTCGTCAGCATGCCGCCGAGCCATCGGTTGTTGACGTAGAATTGCTCGCAGCGCTCGGCCTCTTTCTGGATCGCCGTCTGTGCCTGCTTCTTGGTCCCGACGAAGAGAACGCTTTTGCCCGTTCCGACCGTCTTCTGGACAGCGTCGTAGGCCTCTTTTATGGCCTGGATCGTCTTTTGAAGGTCGATGATGTGGATCCCGTTGCGCTCGGCGAAGATATATTTCTTCATCCGGGGATCCCAGCGCTTGACCTGGTGCCCGAAATGGACGCCAGACTCGAGCAGATTCTTCATCGTGACTACTGCCAAGAGTTCCTCCCGCGACCGGGCATATCGCCCGGCCTCCGTCTCTGTTTCTCGTCGGCCGGCGGAATCATTCCTAATTCCGGCAGATCCGACGGAAGATGCCGACGCTCGGCGTCGGTCGGAGTCCGTGGCCGTCGGCCGTCGAACCTCCGTTATCCCCGCAAGGGGATGCGGTATCCCGCAGCATGGAGAATGACATAAAGCTCCCGCATTGGCAAGCCCACGACCCCAGTCCAAGAGCCCTCGAGGCGATCGATAAAGAAGGCCGCGAGGCCCTGGATCCGATATGCTCCGGCGACGCCCGACCATTCGCCCGACGCGATGTATCCTTCGATCTCTTCCTCTGTCATGGGGGCGAAGCCCATGGCCGAGTCCGACCGTGATGTCCGGATCGCCCCGCTTTCCCGGTCGAGCAGGGCTATTCCTGTCCGCACGAAATGCGTTCTTCCCGCGAGAAGGCCGCATCATTCGGCGCGCGCGTCGGCGGCTCGCGGGTTTTCCCAAGGCGTTTTCGCCAACGCCGCGTCCTCGGATCGGGAAGGCAGACGAGAGTATCGGCGGCCAATACGAGGCGGGGCGAGACTCGAAGGGCTCGAGACTGCCGCGCGAGCCTTCGCTTCGGCCAGGGCGAGCACCCTGTCCTCGGGGGCAGCCCGTCGCAGAGAGTTTCGTCGATATCAGGAGTGAATTGACTGAAGGCAATACCTGCTTTTCGAGCAGTTCCCTTCGCCTAGGGGATTCGGATGCCAATAGAATGGGTCCATCGTGTGATGATCGCCCGGTCGGGGCTCACGGGTCAAGGAGAAAGCTCCTCTAGCTTGACAGCGTCGACGAGCTCGTACTAGTCTGATTTGCGACCGAGCGATTAGCTCAGATGGATAGAGCGTCGGCCTCCGAAGCCGAAGGTCGCCCGTTCGAATCGGGTATCGCTCAAGTGTAAAGCACGGCGACCTTCAAGTGATGGAGGAACCGGTTATCGAGGTTTCGCGCTTTAGGCGAAAAGATCGAGCCGTTGCCCAGTATCCTCGGGTTCCGGAGCCGGCGCTTCGGCAGTCTCTTCAGCGTCATCTACCGCTTGCCTGGTTGCGGCAGGGGGGACGAGCTGCTGAAAGGACGTATTGTCTACGCTCCCGACCAAGCTCGAGTCCATAACGGCCTCCTATCTAAAAGATACTTGCAGAGGGCCGGTGAGAGCAATAAAAAACGGGCTCTGGAGAGCCCGTTTGATACCTCGCAAACCTTCCTATTTATTAGCGCCCTGAGCGGCTTGGTACGCGGTGAGCTTGTCCAAGGTTTGTCGGGCCAAAACCTGCACCGCCTTGACATAATTGCCTTTGGTAAATTTCATTATGATACTCGTAACCGTCCCCATGTCCTTAAACCCGTGGTTTTTATCCGCTAAGTCGGTTAGGGCGAACAGGGTATAAACGGCCAATCTGTCTTCAGGTATGCCTACGTTGTCGAAGTGGCTGATAGAATCAGCTATGGCTTGAACGACTTCGTCGTTGTCGTTCATGCCGATCCTTCCAAGAGAGCGAATCGCCTCGGCTAGCACCATCGGATCCTCGACCTTGGTGTTCTGTATCACCTTCACTAGGGTGTCTTTCGTATCGGCAGAGGGAAAATCGCCGAGCAGAATACAGGCCTGACGTCTAATGTCAGGGTAGTTGTTCGTTGCCGGACCCACCCCAGCGCTACGCGCGATGAGGTCGGTATTCTCGAGGGCGAGGTATTGCAGTGAGGCGCGGATATCGTCGGTTTTCCTCCCGGCATCGGAGGCCCTCCTCGCGTAATCGAGGGCGAGCTGCTTGCTTTCGATATTGTCCTCGTGTGATAGCTCTTTTACCATCATCGTTTCCGCAGATGATTGGAGATAAGCCTCCTCGACCGTCTTCTCGCCGCTCTGCGGTTTGGCGGGGCTTGGCTGCGTCGAGGCTTGGGCGGTCGCCGCGATACCCATTGCTAAAGCCAGTGCTGCAGTGAGCGAAACGCGCACTACTTGTTTCATCATTACCTCCCGATTCCTATCTTCCACGTGTCGCCATGCTTTTCGAGCATGTACAGGATGTTCCGCTCGCCTTTGGGGCTTACGGTGATGGCCTTGATTTGATTTTCGCTGACGAACTCAATATCGTCGACTTTGTCGTTCTGCCGGGCGGGAAAGACCACATACAAAAAATAGTCCCTCAGCGTCTGGAGTGTTATTCCTTTGCTTTTTATTATGGGGTATTCTGAATATTTCGCGAGAATGCTCGGATCCGAATAATACCCTATGTAATCTTCCGTCAGATGCAAAAGCCATGCATCATAGTCCTTGTTTCTGATTATCTGATTGAGTGATTCTATTAAGGATCGGATATCGACGAAGGTCGCGTTTTTGACGGCGGCCGAAACGGCAGTGGGATCAAAAGCCTGCGCCCCGGAATTAGGATTTGTGACGTTTGGGGCGTTCAGTGACGTAGTCGCCGGTGGCGGGGTGGCCGTTCTAGCAGTTCCAGCGCATGAAAGCGCTATAATGCCCGATACGAATATTGCAATTCGAAACGGGGAACGCGCATTAGCCGAAACCATGTGACTATTCTACAGCCTATGTGCTAAAAAGTCAAAAGAGCCTAATCGCGCTAGCCGCAGGCCGAGGGTAGCGTTCTCTGATTTTTATTGAATGACATCCCTTTTCGTTGTATTATGGCCCCAATAAATTGGAAAGCGCGGAGACTTTCGCGAGTCGAGAGAGTTCCCGCCTCCTCGATGAGGTATTAATGAAGGACATCGCAGCGCTTCATCGGGCTGAGTACGACGTCGCGCCGGACCTGATAGCGGCGGCACCTGGTGTAGTGAAGTTCCTCGGGGAGCATACCGAGGCCTCGGATGGGTTGGTCCTCGCCGCGGCTCTTTCCTTCGAAATCCAAGTTGCGATTTCCCTGCGCCGTGATTCCTCCCTTCGCTTCTTCGCCGCCGACCTCGGCGAGCGCAAGAGGACCAGCGTGGGAAATTTGAAATTCAAACGAGAGGATCGTTGGGCTAACTATCCCAAAGGAGTCCTCGACCTTCTCGTAAAGGAAGGCCTTCCAGCGAAGGGCGTGAATTTTACGATAACTGGCGATATCCCCGTCGGCCTCGGTCTAGCTTCCTCAGCTGCCCTAGGGCTCGCCTCGGCCCTGGCTCTCAAGGAGCTCTTCGGCCTCAATAAACGCGGAGAAGAGCTGGCCGAGCTCGCGCGCAGGGCGGAATTCGAATTTCTCGGACATCCCGTGCCCTCCTACGATCACCTGACCGGGGCGGCTCCAGCCGGAGGGACGGTTTCCATAGTCGACCTCAGGACGAACCGGCGACGGGCCGTGCCTTTCCTGGATGGCAACAATATCGTCGTGCTCACTGACTCAAAGGTTCCCCGGGTCAATGTCGAAGCTGAGCTCAAGCAGCGAGCCGACGATTGCATCAAATGCCTGGCGGTGCTAGCGCGAGGCTCTTCCAAGACCCTTCGCGATTTCGGCCCAGAGGAAGTGGACGAGCTCATGGGCACGCTACCTGAGAGCGTTCGGAGACGTTGCCTTCACGTTGTGGAAGAGATAGCGCGGGTTGCGGAGGCCGAGGAAGCGCTGATCAAGGGCGATGCTCCCTCCTTCGGGCGTGCGGTCAACAAATCCCATACGTCCCTGCGCAATCTCTACGAGGTATCGTGCCCCGAGATCGATTGGCTGGCCAAGCGAGCCGTGGAGATCGACGGAGTGCTCTGCTCCAGGCTTACCGGAAAAGGCTTCGGAGGCTGTACAGTGACTGTCATGTCTGAATCCTCCCTTCCCGAATACCGCAAGAGGCTCGAGGATTACGAGCGCATTTTCGGATTCCGGCCTGCCGTTCACGAGACGAGGCTCGCAGGCGGATTGCGCGTCGTCGGCTAGCGTGATGCGGTTATTGATTACTAACGACGACGGCTACGATGCCGAGGGTATTCTTGTCCTCGCGGAAGCTTTGTCGAAGAAGCACCAAGTCCGCATTTTCGCCCCCGACAAGGAACGCTCAGGCGCTTCGCACGCGCTCACCCTCAGCGAGGCTCAAAAGATCCGCATGGTGAGGGACGGCGTATTCACCTGCTCGGGCACTCCTACCGATTGTGTTTTGCTGGCGATGCTCGGAGCCATCGGTTTTCATCCGGACGCGGTCGTTTCGGGGATCAACCGCGGCCCCAACTTGGGAACCGATATCGTCTATTCCGGCACGTGCGCTGCCGCGAGGGAGGCTGTTCTGGCCGGAATACCCGGAATAGCCGTATCCTGCGCATCGCGAGAGGCGCATCCGCGCTATAGAGCGGCCGCTTCTTTCGTCCTCAAGAACTTCGAGGCTCTCGCCGAAGCCTGCTCGGGCATCTCCTTCGTTAACGTAAACGCACCGAGCGCCGAGGACGACTCGCTGGAAGCGGAGTGGAGCCACCCATGCACGAGAATCTACGGCAACGAGCTCAAGTCTTTCTCCGGACCCGACGGATTCTCCTATTGCTTTCTGACCGGGGTCGACACGGGCGCCCTCGATGACCAGAGAAGCGACTTTGCCGTCGTGAGCTCAGGCAGGCTTTCCGTCAGTCCGATACTGGTCCAACCCCAAGTGCCCGCCGGCTTCCTATCCGGGCGGGAGTTTCGTTAGGATATGCCCATGCCCGAGGCAATGTCCGAGGCCGCCCGGCTGGTCGCTTCGCGGGACTGGCGAGGCGCTCTCGATGTGCTCCGCTCCGCAGAGCTCGAGACCGGCCAACAGTTCGAGGCGGCCTACCTTTTCGGCATATGTCACGCGCGGATCGGCGAATGGGATGACGCCTTGCTTTATCTCGAGCAGGTAGTCACGGGAGGTCTCGACCCTAAAAGGGAAGTTCAATGCCGAATGGCGCTCGCATACGTATACACTCTCACGGGGCGTCACAAGCTCGCAGAGTACGAGCTTGCTCAGCTCAGGGTATCGGGATTCGAGTCGGCGCAGGTTTTGGCCTTCCTCGGCTACTCTGCCTGGGCGCAAGGCAGGACGGAAGAGGGGCTGCGGTGGTACGGCAAAGCATTGGAGCTTGATTCCGAGAACGCCAATGCCCTCAACGGGATGGGCTATCTGCTCGCTTGCGAAGGCAAGGAGGGCGCGAGGGCGCTGACCTTTTGCCGCAAAGCCGTCGATAAGGCACCCGACAACCCCGCATATCGCGACTCCTTGGCATGGGCCTACTTTAAGCTGGGATTCTTGGCTGAGGCAAAGGACCACATCGGAAGGGCACTGTCCCGTATGCCCGAGGCGCCGGAGATCCGCGAGCACGCCCGAGAGATCGAGATCGGAGCTTCAAAAGCCGATCCAACGAGAACCCATCGAGGTGCATCCAAATGATTCGAAGGCGAGTTTCGATCCTTTTCTTTCTTGCTCTTTCCCTCGCGCCGTTCGGTGCAGGCAGTGCATGGGCACAGTTCAATTCCGTTCTAAAATCGCCGGGCGCGGCCGAACAGCTCAGACTCGGCGTCCAATCGTATCAACGCGGTCGCTACGGCGAGTCCATACTATTATTTGAAAAAGCTCTTGCCTATGATCCGGGCGAGGCGCTCATCGAGTATTGGCTCGGGCGTGCATACCTCAAGAGCGGCTACGAGGAAACGGCCCAGCGGGTTTGGAAACCCCTAATTGATGCTCCTGATGCGCCATTGTTTCTTAAAGCGAAGGCAAATCTCCTCGCTCAGTCGAGGGCCATTGCCCCCATGACTGGCGGGTATGACTTCGTCGAGGTGGAGCGGATCGAGGGTGAGGCGAATGGTCGGAACATTTTCGAGCGCCCCTCCGCAGTCATCCCGAGACCCGACGGTTCGCTGTTAGTAGTGGCTCACGGCTCGAACGAGCTGGTTACCCTCGATTCCTCGGGATTGGCAGTCCGTCGAAATCGGGGCGGCCTCGGCGGCTTCGACCGGCCTTATGGCGCCGCTTTCCTTCCCGACGGTACTCTGTTCGTCACTGAGTTCGACGGTGATAAGGTGTCGCGCATCGCGCCCGATGGAAGCATCAAGACCTTCGGCAAGAAGGGGAGGGGTACGGACGGCTTTATCGGTCCCCACTATGTCGCGACTGACAGCGATGGATATCTTTATGTCGTCGACTTCGGAAACGCGCGAGTCAGCAAGTTCGACGACCAAGGAGCTTTTGTCCTTACTTTCGGATCAAAGTCTACCGACGGAGCCTTTCCCGGCTTCACGAGTCCCACGGGAATATACGTAGCCGATGGAATCGTATACGTTGCCGATTCAATAGCTAAAGCGATTTTCAAGTTCGACGAGTCCGGCAACTATATCGGCCCACTCGCAGAAGGCGAGCTACACCTGCCTGAAGGGTTATCGTCGTGGCAGGGAGGGCGCTCCCTTCTGGTCGCGGACACCGATCGGCTGGTCTCAGTCGATCTCGCATCCGAGACGGTCACCGAACTCTATCGTGCCCCGAGCAAGAGGGCGCGTCTAGTGGACGCAGCCGTAGACTATAATGGAAACCTCGTCGCATGCGATTTCGACGCTTCAGCTGTCTCCGTGCTTTCCGATGTGTCCTCTCTCTCATCGGGCCTCGACGTGGAGATCCAGCAAGTCGACTCTAGTGCTTTTCCAAAGGTTTCTATGGATGTGATCGTCCGCGATCAGAGCGGTTACCCCGTCGTCGGACTCCGGGAGGGAAATTTCTATCTCACTGAGACGATAAAAACATCGAGCCAAGAAGACGAGGGCGGCAAGGCGGTCCTTCGCACATTGGAGACGATACAGCCCATAACGAACGCCAATTATCTCGGGTCGGGCGACAAGGCGACGGACTTCCGAACGGTCCTCGTTTTGGAGCGCTCGAGCGACATGAGCGCCTTCGGAGAATCTCAAAGGTCTGCCCTCACGGAAATCTACGCTAAATTATCGGACAGCCTGGAAGGGCTTTCGCTAGTCACGGCGGGCACCGCCCCTGCGCTGCAATCGAAGGGGGATTTGTTGGCCGCCATTCGCATCGCTTTATCGCCAGCCACCGGGCGCGGCCGCTTCGACCTCGCCCTTCGCCTCGCCGCCACCTCCCTGTTGCCTTCAGGCAACAGGGACGCGATAGTTTATCTGGGAACGGGCGCGGTGGATGAAGCATCCTTCTTGGGCACGACTTTATCGGAGCTGGCTGCCCTAATGCGTAATAACGGCATCCGCTTCTTCGCCGTCGTTCTGTCCCAACCGGATCCAGCCTTGCGTTACCTGGCCCAACGCACCGGAGGCGACGTATTTTCCGCCTCGAGGCCCCGGGGGCTTGGCGACCTCGCTTCCGAGATTTCTGTCGCGCCGACCGGGCGCTACCGCTTCTCGTTCACCTCGAAGGCCGAGACGAGCTTCGGTTGGGGATATCTCGACGTTGGAGTCGAAGCTTATCTGTACAAGCGGAGCGGCAAGGATGAGCTCGGCTACTATGCGCCTCTTAAATGAGGGAAGAGCCGCTATTGACTAAGGATCGTGCTACGGATATATTTGCCGCCGTCGTCGAAGCCATCTTAGCTCAGTCGGTAGAGCGCGTGACTTGTAATCTCGAGGTCCTCGGTTCGATTCCGGGAGATGGCTCGGGCTGGCTTGATTCGCTTCGATCCCCTGGGGAGATTCCCGAGTGGTCAAAGGGGGCAGACTGTAAATCTGTTGGCTTACGCCTTCGAAGGTTCAAATCCTTCTCTCCCCATCGCCCCTTCTCGCCGAGAAGGGGCTTTTTTGCGGCCGTCGGTGGCTTGCGCACAAAGGTCAACGGAGGACGTAATGGTTGAGCCGTTTTACGTCGAAGGCCTCCGATTCTCGTGCCAGCGTTGCTCCGCCTGCTGTCGAGGAGACCCAGGATACGTGTTCCTTACGAGAGCCGATCTTCGTAGGTTGTTACGGCGTCTTGGCCTTGATTTCAAGCATTTTTATCATGAGTATTGTACATTAGTCGACGCGGGTACCGGAATGGCGCTAAGTCTTCGAGAGGTAGCCAGGAGCAGAACCTCGAACGACTGCGCTTTGTGGGGCGAGAAAGGCTGCACGATTTACGAGGACCGGCCTTCCCAATGCGCGACCTACCCGTTTTGGCCTTCGATAATGGAATCGCGAGTATCTTGGAAGAGGGAATCCTCGGCTTGTCCCGGCATCGAATTGGGGGAGTTGCGATCGAGGATGTATATCGAAGAACGCCTGCTCGAGCGGCGCAACGCGGGGATTATCGTCCTTAGCTATGGCGCCGATCCGGAGTGCTCTGATGAGGATACGATTTTGGGGTGTGAGAGGATCAGTCCCGACTCCGCTCATGCCGTCGAGAGTTAAGAGCAAGATATCATCGACGATTCAACGGATTGCATCCAAAGATATAGAGAGTCAGGAGGCACGTGAGCTATTCCTCGGCTCGTTGCCCGATTATCTTTTTTCTACGGTCGGAGGCAACACTGCCTGCATCGAGGTGGATACCGAGGAGCGATGTCGGTTTATCTTCGATGCCGGCACGGGTATTCGCGAGCTCGGCAACGAGATTCTGGCGAGTAAAAAAACGGTCGACTGCCATATATTCTTCTCGCATTTCCATTGGGACCATATTCAAGGCTTGCCCTTCTTCGGCCCCGCCTTCGACTCTCGGAACTCGATAACCTTCTATAGTCCCGTGACGGATTTCAAGGCCATTCTGGAAGGCCAAATGAAGCAGCCCTACTTCCCGATCTCCATGGATGTAATGGCCGCCGCCAAAAATTTCAGAATTCTGGGGGGCGATCCGGTCTCGATCGGAGGAGTGCGAATCAGCTATCGCGCGATGAATCATCCGGGAGGCTGTTACAGCTATTTGATAGAGGAGGGCGGGATTCGGGCGATCTACTCGACCGACACGGAATTGCGCGAGGAGGACTTCCGCCGTACGCCTGAGAATGTCTCCTATTTCCAGGACGCGGACATCTTGATTCTGGATACGCAATACACTCTCGGCGAGGCGATAGAGAAATACAATTGGGGCCATTCCTCCTTTAGCCTCGCCTCGGACTTCGCCGCGACTTGGGGGATAAAACGCCTCGTGCTTTTCCACCACGAGCCCTCGAATTCCGACCTGAAGGTGGAGTCGATTTTTAAGAACGCTGCCTGGTATATCGAACATCTCGAGAGCAAGGGGATCGAAGTATTCCTCGCTCGCGAGGGTCTCGAAATTGAGGTCTAGCCATGGACGATTTCACGGTGCGCCTGGATCTCCGAACCGCCTTGGGTCTGTATATCTTCCTAGAAAAGCGAGAGGTGGAGTTGGGTCTTGGCTCCTCCGAGCTCTATGCCTCGCTGCGCGCCTATCTTTACGATCGGCTCTCGATCGAGGAAATGGAAGCCCCCGCCACTTTTCTGGCTCAGCTCGAAGGTAAATTATGACTATCTCGCGCTCGCAAATGGAGGCCCGATTACGATAAAAGGTGGGATGCGGAGAAGGCTCTCTCATGCGTTCGGCATTTCGCTGGCGACCATCATACTCGTTGCGGGAATGTGCTCGGTCGCCCTCGCCCTTGCCGCTCGTCCTGCCGATGGCATCGGTTCCGATAGCCTCATTACGATCGAAAAAGGCGATAGCGCTCAAAAAGTGGCATTCGACCTTTCGAGCAAAGGCCTCATTAGATCGGCTTTGGCGTTCAGAGTCTTCGCCAAGCTCGAGGGGCTGAGTGGCGCCTTGAAGGCGGGGACCTATCGCATTGAACCCAAGATGAGCGCACGGCAAATTCTGGAAGAAATCTCTTCGGGGCAACAAGCTCTTTCTCGGATCACGGTGCCTGAAGGCTATACCCTCACGCAGATCGCCGGGTTGCTCGATCGGCACGGGGTCGTCTCCAGAGCTGCGTTCCTCAATGCGGCGACCTCGCCTGAACTGCTCTCAGAACTCGGTATCACGGCGGTCTCAGCGGAAGGCTACCTGTTCCCCGACACCTATTCCTTCCCCCTCGACTATTCAGCAGAAAGCATCGTTCGAACGATGGTCAAGTCATTCCGCGAACGAATTTCTTCTATCCCTGAATCAGCGGCGCTCTCTCCCAAAGATCTGTACGATCGGCTGATAATCGCGTCGATTGTCGAACGGGAATACAAGGCGGCCGATGAAGCGCCGCTGATCGCCAGCGTCTTCTACAATCGCCTTAAAATAAAAATGGCTCTCCAATCATGCGCCACTGTCGTTTACGTAATCACCGAGCGATTAAACAAGCCTCACCCTGATGTCATCTACGACCGGGATCTCAAGATCGACGATCCCTTCAATACTTATGTACACCGCGGTCTGCCTCCCGGGCCCATCTCGAATCCCGGCATGATGGCCCTCCGCGCTGTATTCTACCCGCAACAAAGCCGCTTCCTTTATTTCCGCCTGGTTAATCCGGCCGCGGGGACGCATCACTTCTCGACAAACCTCGAAGAGCATATAGACGCTCGCAACCTTTTTATAAAGCCGGTCGGCGACTGATGAGTCGGATACCAGACAGTCTGGTGCAGGAGATCCTCGAAAAGACCGACATCGTTTCTGTAATCGGCGAACATGTCCGGTTGACGAAGAAAGGCGGGCGATGGGTCGGTTTGTGTCCGTTCCATGCAGAAAAAACCCCCTCATTCAGCGTCGATCAGGACAAAGGGCTCTATTACTGTTTCGGGTGCCATAAGGGCGGGTCTGCAGTTCAGTTCCTGATGGAATTTGATAAGCTCAGTTTTCCCGAGGCTATTGAAGAGCTGGCGAAGAAGGTGGGCATCGTCCTCGAACGCGAAGAGGCCCCCAGTGAGGAGGAGAAGGAGAGAAGGGCCCTTTTTGAGCTCTACGAACGCCTCCGCGGTACTTTTCATTGGTTTCTAACCGAAAGCCCGGCAGGAGCACCTGCAAAGGAACTTCTACGGGCCCGTAGTATTCCGGATTCAATCATCAGCGAGTTTTGTCTTGGCTACGCGCCCCGAGACCGGCGCTGGATGTACCAATTCCTTTTAGGGAAAGGATATTCCTCGTTATTCTTAAGTCGGTCCGGATTGTTCGCCGGATCGTCCCAGGACTTCCCTTTATTCTCTAATAGACTCCTCTTCCCTATCAGCGACACTAAAGGAAGGGTTATTGCCTTCGGAGGAAGGATCCTCGAAGGAGAAGGTCCCAAATACATTAACAGCCCGGATACCCAACTTTTCAGGAAGCAGGACAATCTCTTCGCGTTGGAGAAGGCCTTGCCGACAATAAAGATACAAGGCGAGGCCCTGATATGCGAAGGCTATATGGATGCGCTATCCTTTCATGCAGCTGGAGTGCAGATGGCCGTAGCTCCATTGGGAACAGCCTTCACGGCAAGTCAAGCGCGCCTAATCAAGCGATGGGCGGATCGAGTTCTACTGTGCTTTGATGCGGACGAGGCGGGGAGAAAGGCAACGGAGCGTGCATGCGCCATTTCTGCAGGCGCGGGTCTCGATGCCCTGGTCGTTTCCCTTCCCGGAGGGAAGGATGCCTCGGAAATTCTGGAAAAAGAGGGATTGGGGACATTGCAAAAGTTACGGGATTTCACTATAAATGGAAGCGATTTTCTCGTACGGCGTGCGAAGGAGCTTTACGACATAAGCACGGTAGAAGGCAAGGCGAGGGCATCGACGTTTTTGTACCCATACGCTGACGCGCTGGACTCGGAAGTCAAACGCTATGCGTTCCTGGACCTCGCGTCCAGGGAGTTCGGGGCGAATCCTATTTCAATACGAGCGGATTACGAAGTGGCGAAACGTGGGGCACAAACTCGTGTCTCAAGGGAGAGAGTGGGTGCTCCCTCGGAAAAAAACGCACTCGCCAATCGTAGCGCGAGGACAGACGAGCTCGTATACATGGCGGCCGTCGCGCTGAACTCCGATCGCTTCGCGGGGATTCGCTCAGTGATAAAGGCCGAGGACCTTGACGACTTCAGGGCTAGAGACATCTTCATCGCCTTAGAGGAGAGTTTCCGCGCCGATGACCTTGGAGTAGAGGCAGTGTTGACTAGGGTCGAGGACGGTTCAGTGCGCCAATTTGTCCGCGAGGTTTCCGCTTCGGGTGAAATCTCGGAAAACTCCGAGCGTTTCGTTTCCGACGGGACGGCAAAAGTGCTCAGGCACAGTCTTGAGCGACGGCGCGAGCGACTTCTTTCTCGAATTGCCGATATGAGCGTATCTGGCTCGGTCGCCGAGGCAGACGCTCTAAACGATCTTTTGTACGAGAAAAAACGTTTGGATACCGAATGGGAGGCTATGAAGGGTGAGCGCAACGAACGACCTTGAGCTGGACCCAGCGATCGCCAAGCTTCTCGAATACGCAAAGACAAAGAAGACCATCAGCTTCGATGAGCTATCGGATTTCCTCCCCGAGCACGTGCTCAATTCCGACAAGATCGACGGCATACTCGCCCTCCTAGAGGCCAACGATATCCGGCTTGAGGAGGAGGAAATACAGATCGACGACGAGGTCGCGATCAAGGAAGCCGAGGCCGAAAAAAAGCGGCTGGTTTATAATGACAAAGAATCATCGGTCGATGATCCTATTCGACTCTACCTCAGGGAAATCGGCAAGGAAAACCTCCTCACTGCCGAGCAGGAAGTCGAGCTCTCCAAATCCATGGAAGAAGGCGAAAATATTATAAAAGGCATTATCAAGCGTTCTGGCGTGCTCATTCCCGAATTCTTTCAGATCGGGGTAAAGGCTACGCGCAGAGAGGCGAAGGATTCTTCCCTTCAGCGTAAAGAGAACACAGAAAAAATCGCGGAGCGCCGTCGCTTAAACCAATTTTATAGAGACATCATTCGAGATTGCTTGGCAGACCTCAAGGAGTACGTCGAACACAAACGCCACATTCTCTCCCGCGGCGGAGACATCTTCACTGACGCCGAGCTCGCCTCTGAGCGCGAGGCTCTCCTTGCGCGCCTAAAAGAGGCGGAAGTCCATCCCGAGGAGATCAACTCGTTTTCGGAGAAATTTACCGTTTCCGCTAAGAAGATCCGCAAGTACCGAAAGGAGCAGGAGAGAATCGAACGAATCTTGCGCATATCCAGCATGCGCGAGCTTCGGACGCTTGGGCGAAACCTCACCGTAAAGGAAAAACGGGACGCAATCGAAGAAGAGCTGGGGCTTTCCTCGGACGAGATCAAGGAAAAGATCCGCCAGATACAGGTCACTGAAAAGAAGATGCGCGAGCTCGAGACCATGTTCGAATCCGACGCCGATTCGATCATCGCCATGGCAAAGGAGATTAACCGCGGCCGAATAATGATGAAAAATGCGAAAGATAGACTGATAAAAGCCAATCTTCGCCTGGTCGTTTCCATCGCAAAAAAATATACAAACCGCGGGCTTCACTTTTTCGATCTGGTTCAAGAAGGGAATATCGGCCTTATCAAGGCCGTGGAGAAATTCGAGTATCGTAAAGGCTATAAGTTTTCCACCTACGCAACATGGTGGATACGACAGGCTATCACACGTTCCATATCCGACCAAGCTCGGACAATACGTGTTCCGGTCCACATGATCGAACAGATCAACAAGGTTGTCCGCGAGTCCAGGCAACTCATGCAGAAGCTCGGCCGCGAACCCACCGACGAAGAGATAGCCGAGCAGCTTGGTTGGCCGGTCACGCGCGTCAAGAGCGTGAAAAACGTCGCGAGAGAGCCGATCTCCCTCGAGACGCCGATCGGCGAAGACGAGGATTCGCTTCTTGGCGACTTCATCGAGGACAAAGAGGTGGAAAACCCGTCCGTCCAAACGGACTACAAGCTTCTGCAGGAGCAGATCCGCGCGGTGCTCTCTACCTTGCCTCCTCGCGAGCAGGAAGTCCTAAGAATGCGCTTCGGCTTAGACGACGGATATTCCCTCACGCTCGAGGAAGTCGGTCTCTATTTTAACGTCACCCGAGAGAGGATACGGCAGATCGAAGCGAAGGCGCTTAAAAAACTTCGACATTTCAAGCGCAGTCAAAAATTGCGCGATTACATGGACCATTAGATCGCGAAATACTATCGAGAGGTGCCCCTATGCTGATGGAAGAAATTTTCGAGCGATTGCGAGAATATCAGGAAATCCTGACCAAGCGCGTCGGCATCGAGCGAGAAGTCGACGAGATCCCCAAGGCCCTCGACGCGCAGGTGGAGTTGCTCGCGCGCGTGAAGAAATCCTACCTCGAGAAGAACGAATCCTTCCAGGCATCAGAGACCAAAGTCCGGGAGCTCCGACAGCAGCTGGCAGAGGCCGAAGGCTCTCGTGAAAGCGCGGAGAAGCAGATGGACTCCATCTCCACTCAGCGGGAGTACGAGGCGCTAAATAAAGAAATTCCGCGACGCGACGGACCGGGAGCATGGGATTCGCAAGGATCTCCAACGCGAGGAGCGTTCGCTCGCCGAGATCGAGGAATCTCTTCGCCGCGACGAATCCATGATCCAGCTCCAGGAGAGCGAGATTGCCGAGAAAAGCGCAAAGATCAATAGAAGCGAAAGAAGCTTAAAATAGCCGAGATCGGCAAGCTAAGGTCGAGCGAAGAGAAAGCTTCTGGAGGCATCGACAAGGACGTCCTATTCAATTCGAGAGAATTATCCGGTCCAAGCAGGGGCTTGGAATCGTCCCGGTAAAAGGCTACGTCTGCACTGGATGTTATATGATACTTCCGGCACAGTTCGTCAACGAAGTGCGCTCCGGCAATCGGATCATCTTTGTCCGTATTGCTCGCGCGTCCTGTATTATCAGGAGACTGAGGAGCAGTCCGAGCAATTGTTCGCCGACATCGAATCCGGGTCTCTATCCGACCTCGAGGATTATTCCGAGGAGGGCGAGGACGATGCCTTCGACGAGGATTCGGAGGAGAGGAGAAGGCTCGTCTATGGAGGACTCAGAGGAATAAATTTGGGCGGGCCGCGCCGCCATCGCGAAGTGCTTCAAGGGCCCAATAAGCCCTCGGGCGCCTCGCGGAGGAAAGTCCGGGCTCACGAGAGCGCAGCGCCGGGTAACTCCCGGGCCGTCGTGAAGGCTGCGAAAGCGGTCTTTACGGGGGACAGACAGCGCAACAGAAAGTAAACTGCCTTCGGCGCTTTCGCGCCGTCGGTGAGGGTGAAATGGCGGGGTAAGAGCCCACCGCGTCGTCGGCAACGACGACGGCACGGCAAGCCTCGCTGCGAGCAAGGCCAAGCAATGGAGGGGAGCTCCCGCGTCGAGGCCGCAGGGCCGAGATAATCCATGGGTTGGTCGCGCGGATTCGGCGGGAAACCGTCGAACGAGATGGATGGCGGCGACCCCGAAAGGGGTACAGAACCCGGCTTACAGGCCCGCCTTTTTTGTAGTCCTCAGTCCCGCCCGGCACCGTAAGGTCGTTCATTGACGAGCTTCCTTATTTCGTGATACAAGGGATCACGGTGCTACGGCGCTGTAGAGCCAATGGAGTCCTTCTCTCGAACCCTTGAAAACTACACCGGAAGCTATCTCGCAAAGCGCCGGCGCAAGCGAGCGATCATAGTCATCGCCCTCGTGGCTTCTGCGGCTCTCCTTAGTGGCATCGGCCTACGATTAGCGAAGTCAGGGGCCTTCGACAAAATCAACGCTAGCCGCCCCGTTTCCAAACAGAAAATAGTCGATGAGTGGAAGCTGAAAAACTGGGATAGTGTTCGAAGTGATTGCCTTACCTCGCTCGCGAGCAAGCCTCTCGACGCCTTCTACCTATGTTTCGAAGGGCTGGCTTCATTTTATAAAGGCATGGACCTTCCCGAAGGAGAGGACCGGGCTGGGCTAATCGAAGAGGCAATCGCATCGCTTCGTAAGGCTATCGCGACAGGCAAGCGCCTGCCGAAAGCTCAAGTCGAATATGTCCTTGGTAAAGCGTATTACGACAAAGGCGATTCATATTTCGATGAATCAGTAAAATACCTAGAACTGTCAATAGAGGATGGCTATCTAGCATCCGACAGCCGGGAATACCTCGCGCTTGCTTACGTATCGCTTGGCGACAAGGCAAAGGCAATCAAAAATTTCGAGTTAGCACTGGAGAAAAGTAGAGCGGACTTGCTTCTCATCTCGGCGGCAAAGGCTTATTCTGACGCTGGCAAGTCCGTGAAGGCAGAGGCGCTCCTCCTAGAGGTTCTTGCAGGCAAAGACGACTTAGCCAAGGAAAACAGCAGGTTCATTCTGGGTGACATCTATAGCGGCACGAAGCGACCTCGCGAAGGCCGAGGAACAATATAACATCATACTCTCAAAAGATCCCAATTCGGCGGAAGCCTATTATCGATTGGGCTTGATTTACCAAGCGATGGGAGACCCGTCAAGGCCCGTGCCGAATGGCGCAAGGCAGTGAGTATAGACCCGATGCATGCTGCGTCCCGACAAAAGTTATCTGAGAAGCTATAAATCAAGCCCGGAGGTCCGCGATGGCTTTTCGCACTTTCTTTGATTCCTTATCCCTCGATATCGGCATTGATCTAGGCACGTGCAACACGCTCATTTACGTGAGAGGAAAAGGAATCGTTGTAAATGAGCCATCCGTCGTTGCAGTCGAGCGCGGCACGAATAAAGTTGTTGCGGTCGGCTCCGAGGCGAAGCGCATGCTCTGGAAGACGCCCGGCGATATTATCGCCAAGAGGCCGCTCCGCGACGGAGTGATCGCCGACCCTGACTTAACCGAGAAAATGATCAAGTATTTCGTGCAGAAAGTCATCTCGACGCGCTGGTTCATAAAGCCCAGAATGGTGATCGGCGTTCCTTCTTGCATTACGAAAGTAGAGGAAAACGCTGTCATGGATTCCGGCTATAAAGCCGGCGCGCGATTCGTCAAGGTCATTCCTGAATCCCTCGCCGCGGCGATCGGAGCGGATATCCCGATCTCGGAACCCGCAGGCCATATGATTTGCGACATCGGCGGCGGAACCTCCGAAATATCAGTAATATCCCTCAAAGGCATGGTAGTAACGAACGCGATACGCGTTGGCGGAGACGAATTCGATGAGGCGATTATAAAGCATATAAAAAACGTCCATAACCTGATCATTGGAGAACAGACCGCGGAAAGGCTGAAAATCGAGATCGGCAATGCGAGCCCGGATAAAATAATCGAGAAAGTCGAGATCAAGGGCACGGATGCGATTACTGGGTTGCCGCGTCGTCTCGAGATCGACTCCGTTGAAGTCCGCGAAGCCTTGCAGGAGCCGATTACGCAGATCGTCGAGGAAATCAAGAAAACTCTCGGCCAAACCCCGCCCGAACTCGCCGCCGATATCGTCGAGCGCGGCATCGTTATGACAGGGGGCGGGTCCCTCCTCAAGGGCCTGCCCAAGCTCGTAGGAAAGGAGACCGGGGTACCCGTAATCCTCGCTGAGCGTCCCCTAGAATGCGTTGCTCTCGGAGCGGGGAAATACTTTGAGACCATGCGGAGTCAAGAAGGCTCGCAGAGCGTCTACGATAGTCTGAATATATAATCGAGCCATGTCCGATCAACAGCAAAGGACAGATGTTCGCGGAAGCCGCGCAGTCGCGCCGATCCTCCTTGCCGCCAGCCTTCTCTGCCTCACTGTGTCGACTAGGAGCCTGGAGGGTGTCCCCGAAAGCGTCGGCCTCACCATTCTCGGCTTTTTCCAGCACGGTTTCTTCACCGTCGGGCAATTTGTCTCGGATACGGTCTCATCGATCAGCGAACTTCGCAGGCTTCGAGAAAACTACGACGAACTGGCCGCGAAGCTCGAGCGATATACAAATATGGAGCGAGGCCTCGCAGACCTTCGCGAGGAGAACAGGCGGCTCAAGGAGCAACTTGGTTTTACGCAGGATATAGGCTATCAGCGCATCGCGGCTCGAATCGTCGCTAAGGACCCAGAGAACCTATTTTCAACAATAACGATCGACAAGGGCTTTAGAGATGGAATTCGCAAGAACATGCCTGTGATCGCGTTTCAGGAAGGCATAGAAGGCTTAGTGGGCCGTATCGTTGAGGTCGGAGCCGGTACCAGCAAGATAGTACCTATCTACGATTCCAAATCCTTCGTTGCAACCCGCCTTGCAGGCGGCTCAAGGACGGAGGGACTCGTGGGCGGACAAGGTTCGCCTGACGATCCATTGCTCATGCGTTTCGTAAAGAAGCGCGCAAAGGACGAAGTGCAATTCGGCGACCTCGTCGTGACGACTGGCTTTGAATCCCTTTACCCCCCAGAGGTCGCGATAGGACGAGTCAAGAAAATAAGGATACTTGATTATCAGCCTTCGCTGGATATCGAGCTCGATCCGGTCCTGGATTTTTCGAGGATTGAGTACGTTTTCGTAATAAAACCGCAACCCACAGACGGGGGCGACTGAATATGCTCCGTAGCGTAACCTTCTCGGTACTTCTGCTTATTTGCTGCTCACTCGCGCAGTCCGCATGGTTCAGCGCAATCGCAGTATTCGGCGTCACACCCGATATTGGCTTGGTTGTCCTTATATGGCTGAGCTATCGCAATGGGTTGGTTGCGGGACCCGTTTCGGGTTTCCTGGGCGGCCTTGCGGAAGACTTCCTGTCGGCGTCCCCGCTCGGGTTCCACGCTTTCATTAAAACAGCAGTATCCGCTGCCGCAGCATTTTTGCATGGCTCCTTCTACATAGACAAATTTCTGCTCCCGATCGTGCTCGGTATCGCCGGTACTATCGCAAAAGCCATAGCCGCTGGAGCGCTTTTTCTGCTGTTTGGGAATAAAGTCCATGCATACGCGCTGTTCGAACGCATACTTTGGCTGGAAGCTGCCTATAACGGAATCCTCGCCCCCCTGGTGTTCCTCCTCCTCAGCCCAATGAGCAGGTTGCTCGTCGTAGAGCGAAAACGCGGATGAGCCGATCTTCAATACCCGAGCGGTTCAAGGAAGCACGTGGATCCGTCGCAACGCGGGTGCGCAGCCTATCGACCCTGAGCCTGGTATTATTCGCCGTATACTCTTGTTATCTATTTTACATGCAGACGATCCGAGGCGGCGAATACCGCAATAAGGCAACGAGAATTTCGCAGCAAAGCAATATCATTCCATCGCAACGCGGCGAGATCTACGACAGGACTTATTCCGTCCCCTTCGTCCTCAATACGGACTCCTTTGCTATCGATCTAGTTCCAGCGGAGCTTCCCGATGAAAAGCGCGAAGCAGTATTCTCCCAGTTGGCATCCTTACTCGGCACTCCACTAGATGATCTCCGTAAAAAAGTGACGCCGCTCACTTACCACCTTTATCAATCGATCGAAATTGCCGGCTCGGCCTCCTACTCCACGGTGACGGCGCTCGCAGAAAGAATAGACGAATTCCCTGGAGTTTCGTGGCATTCGAAACCGATGCGAAATTACCTAGAGACGGGCTCACTGTCGCATGTCATAGGCTATGTTGGCGATATAACCAAAGACGAGCTTAAGCTCATGTATAACCAGGGTTACAAATCTGGCGATGTAATAGGTAAAACAGGCATCGAAAAACAATATGATATGGCCCTCCGCGGCCGCGATGGCCATGAATTCAGGACCGTCGACGTCAAGGGCAAGAATATCGCCTCAGAGCAAGATATCGTAGATCCGCCGATCATGGGCTCGAGCATCGTCTTGACGATCGACGACACGATCCAGAAACTCGCCGAGAAGGCTCTCGGCCCTAGGATGGGCTCCGTGGTCGTGTTGAAGCCGGCCACTGGCGAAATATTGGCCATGGTGTCATACCCATGGTACGACCCAAACCACTTCACTGGGTCTGATGCGGGTAACGAATATGCGAAGCTCTTGGCCGACCACAACAACCCCCTACTGAACCGGGCCCTGCAATCGAGCTATCCGCCGGCCTCGACCTTCAAGGCAATAATGACAGCCGGAATCATCGAGGAGAAGGCATTCCCGCCAGACAGCAAGATCCTTTGCCCTGGCGAAATATCCTACGGTGACCGAGTCTTCGACTGTTGGATCAAAAAGCCGGGGCACGGGTGGCAAGACTTGAAGGGTGGCCTCGAAAACTCGTGCGACATCTATTTTTGGACTGTCGGTAGGGATTACCTTGGGATCGAGAGAATCGTATCCTACGCGAAAGACTTCGGTTACGGGAAGGCGACTGGCATCGACCTGCCGGGCGAACTCGATGGCCTGGTTCCGACGCCTCAATGGAAAGAGCGGCGCACCCATGAAAAATGGTTAGGCGGCGATACGATGAATATGGCTATCGGCCAAGGTGACTTGCTGGTGACTCCTCTCCAGATGGCCGATATGATGGCGATGATCGTCAATGATGGCGTCGTCTATAGGCCTCACGTATTAAAGGAAATTCGCGATCCGGCTTCTGGCGCGGTAGTGCAGAGCCCACTCCCCGTGGAAATATTGCATTCTAGAATATCCAAGGAAACATTCGCGGAAGTTCGCGCAGATCTTCGCGGCGTCATCACCGAAGGTACGGCGAAATTCCCCGTCAACACAAAAGCGGTGCAAGTGGCTGGCAAGACTGGAACGGCGGAGGTCGGGCTCAAGGATCATTGGCATTCCTGGTTCGTGGCGTTCGGACCTTACGACGCTCCGGATCCGAAGGATAAAGTCGTAATCGTCGTCATGGTGGAGGCATCCAATCCCTGGGAATGGTGGGCTCCATACGCGACAAATATCATTTTCCAGGGGATGTTCGCTTCCCAGAGCTACGATCAAGCCGTCGATACTCTAGGCCTGCGCTACCTGGTGCCGCGACAAGGACGGGTCGAATGAACTCCATCAAAAAGACAATCGCCGAGATGGATTTCGCATTGGTCGGCGTAACGCTGGCCCTCACTGTTATGGGAATACTTTCGATTTATTCCTCCGGCGTGAATTCCGAAGGTGTCCACGTATCAAACGAGTACTTTAAGCAGATCGTGTGGGCTGTTTCGGGTCTTGCTATCCTCGCGATAGTCTCGATGATCGATTATCAACGGATGAAGGACTATTCTTGGATCATTTATTCTTTCTTCATATTGCTGATCATCTATGTCCGTTTTTTTGGCCATGAAGTGAATGGCGCTAAGTCTTGGATAGGCCTCTTTGGGGAGTTCGGCATTCAGCCATCCGAGTTCATGAAGATCGCCTGCATCCTTTTCTTGGCCCAATACCTTTCCGAATCCGAGCATCAAAGCTCATTCCGTCGTCTGCTTATCGCCTTTGCAATCATACTGCTCCCGGTGGTCATAATTATCACGCAGTCCGATATGGGCACTGCTCTCGTTTTTTTCCCCGTGTTCCTTTTCATGGCCTATATCGCGGGTATCGATAGACGGTATGTCGCTTTCATTCTCGCCGCTATTCTTGCAACTGTGGTCCTCACGATCCTACCTCTTTGGGAGCAGTACATCCTGAAGGCGCCGACCAGTTTCCTTTATGTTCTTTATAGGCCGCCGTATGTGATTTATTTGATCGTCGCATCCTTCCTTGTTCTGGGCTTGTCCGCATGGGGATGGTTTTCATTCAAAAAAAAGTATTATTTCTGGATCTCCTATATTTCCTTGCTTGTCGCGGGCTCGCTCACCGCTTCTTCCCTCGCCCACAAGGCCTTGAAAGAGTATCAGATAATGCGCCTTATAGTTTTCCTTGACCCGAGCATAGACCCGCGGGGATCGGGCTGGAATATACTACAGTCGATCACCGCGATAGGTTCGGGAGGACTGCTGGGCAAGGGCTTTCTACAGGGGACACAGAGCCACTATCGCTACCTTCCCCAGCAGAGCACAGATTTCATTTTTTCGATCATCGCCGAGGAATGGGGATTTATCGGCGGCTTCGCCGTTTTCTGCCTATATTTCGTCCTGCTCAGAAGATGTTCCAATCTCCTTAAATCAGTGAAAGATTCTTATGCTATCTACGTAGTCGCCGGAATCATGGGAATGATCTTTTTCCATTTCATGATAAACGCAGGAATGGCCATGGGCATCATGCCGGTTACCGGTATTCCTCTTTTCTTCCTCTCCTACGGCGGCGCATCCCTATGGGTGATCATGATCGCGATCGGTCTGCTGTTGGCAATTTCCGCGAGGCGGTTTAGGACGTGAAGCGCGGCACGCCGAGACGTATAGATCCGATCTCGGCATTAGGTGATGATCTTCTACTTGTCGAAAAACCTTCACGTTATCTTGGCGGGGAGGTCGGCAGCACTCGAAAAGCTGATGATTCTCTCTTGACGATCGCGCTATGCTTTCCCGACCTTTACGAGATAGGGATGTCGAATAACGCGATCCGCATTCTATATTCTGGGCTTAATTCGCAACCGAGCCTCCGAGCAGAGCGCGTATTCGCTCCCGCTCCCGATTTCGAGTCGCTTCTGCAAAAACGAGGTGTTCCTCTGTATACCCTGGAATCGGGATTTGCTCTCAACGATGTCGACATGATTGGATTCTCGCTGGGCTACGAGCTTGCGGCCACAAGCGTCATTACCGTACTAAAGTCCGGCCTTGTACCGGTCCGCGCCTCCGAAAGAGGGGAGGGCGACCCTATCATTATCGCTGGCGGTCCTGCAGCGACTAACCCTCATCCCCTTGCCTCATTTCTAGACGCCGCATTTATCGGTGAGGCAGAGGGGGCCTTCTTCAATTTAGCTGAAGACTTAGGTCGATTAAAGCGCGAAGGGGGAAGGCGATCCGACATCCTCGACAACCTTCGGCGCAATGACTCGATCTGGATGCCGGCGCGCCCGGGAGTCGACGGAAAATCCGCGCGCCGAGCGGTGTTCGCGGGCTTTTCCTCAACATCGACTGTGACTGCTTTTCCGTTGCCGACGTTGAGAACCGTTCAAGATCACGGAACAGTGGAGATAATGCGTGGCTGCCCAAACGGGTGCAGATTTTGCCATGCCGGCTATTTTTATAGGCCTCAGCGAATAAAGCCCCTCGAGGTGATCCGATCGGAAGTTTCCAGTCTCGTTACCCAGGGAGGATACCGCGAAATTACTCTCGCTTCTCTTTCTTCGGGCGACTACCCCGACATTGGAGAACTACTTGATCGGCTGAACGATGAATGGGGCAAAAGTCGCGTTTCCTTCCAGCTACCCTCCCTAAAGATCAACGGCTTTACCCTGCCCACAGTTCGAAAGCTGGCCGAAATCCGAAAGTCAGGTCTCACTTTCGCCGTAGAAACGCCGGTCGAGGAGTGGCAGAGCGCTATTAACAAGGACGTGTGCTTTGAGAAGACGATTGCTATCTTAGAGGAGGCTAGATCTGCCGGCTTCAAGCAAGCGAAATTTTATTTTATGGTTGGCCTGCCCGTACCCGGACGCGGTATCGACGAAGCACACGCCATTATCGAGTTCTTCGCGCGGCTTCGCGCCAAAATCAATATTCAGATTAACGTAAATGTCGGAACTTTCGTGCCAAAGCCGCACACGCCCTTCCAATGGTCCCGGCAGCTGACCGAGATTGAATCACTCGAGATAATGAACACGCTTCGTGCTGGCATGCGGCAATTCAAGAACATCAAACTTTCGTTTCATTCGCCCTTTATCTCGCAGCTCGAGGGGGTCCTCGCCCGCGGAGACGAGCGAGTCGGCGAGCTAATCCTTGCAGCGCACGAAAAAGGCGCAAGGCTCGACGCATGGGAGGACCATTTCGACCGCGAACTGTGGCGCTCGGTAATCGATGAGGCCCGTTGGCCTGTTTATGAAGAATGCTGTGGAGAGAGAAGCTTGAATAGCCTCCTTCCATGGGACGATGTGTCGATAAAAGTTTCCAAAAAGACATTGGCACGTGAGTATAGCAAATCCCTGATACCAGAAACCACTTCCGCATGTATCGAAGGTTGCGAAAATCCTTGCGGGGCGTGCGATGAAGAATCATGTATCGATCAAGACATCATACAGATGAAAGCGCGAAGTGCTGGTCCCCCAATTATTCCACGTTTGTCTCCTGTAATTTCGGGAAGGTTGCTGCTTCAATATTCAAAGGTCCATATTTCTTCTTACCTACAACATTTATCAATTATCGATGCATTTAACCGCGCAACGTTAATATCCGGTATGGACATCGCTTACTCAGAAGGTTTTAATCCAATGCCGAGACTGGAAACCGCTCAGCCAATTTCGATTGGACTAGAATCCAAATGTGAAATCGCCTCCATGCTGCTCTTCACTGAGTCGGATCCAATTCAATGTCAAATCAAGCTTAACAAGTACCTTCCTGAAGGCCTTCATGTCGATCATTGCGTTTATTTCCCTATCCATTCTGGAAAGAAGCAAAGAACTATCGGTAGCCTTGAGTGGGGGTCAATTTATTCGATTGCGCCTCGTGATCGGGTAAACCGCGACATGGTTCTTTCGATTTTGAAGTCGATTATTCCTGACATCCCTGGAATACTTATGGAAGAGCAAGAGGATCAAAGCTTTTCAATTCGAGTCCCTCTTCCTAAAATCAAGGGCCATGGACTGCTTCGATTACTTGAACACTGCACTGATATTCGACCTGTCCAGAATGCGTTCGCAATTGTCCGAACTCAGTTGCTTGCCGACCCCGGCGACGGGATCCCTGTATCGTTTTTTCGGGCATTCGAGATCGTTGGCTGAATCATTTGCATAACATGCTTTCGGTCGACAGAATGTACATTATGCGAAGCTGAGCGCATACACTATTCCCTATTCCCTATTCCCTATTTCTTATTTAATATATGCCGTCAAGGTATATGGTATCGATGCATATAAACTTATTGGAAAGCTATAAATAGGTGTAAACGAGGCCGAGCTTGCGTCGATGCCGTAAGCGACCGCGAAAAAATCGAAATAGAGAGGTGAGTTGGCCACTGCTCCGGCACCGGTATAATCGCCCGTTGTCGTGCTGTTGGCTGCATACGTCGATTCGAAACTTACCGGCGCACTCACCGTCGATATGGATCTCGTGATGCCGTAATGTGTGGTGGAAGTCCCCAAATAAAAATACCAGTATGGGACCGTTTGCCAATACGGAACCGGGTTGCCTGCCATTAATGGACCGTTTGCCAAATCAGTAGCGGCGGAACTCACTGAACTCGCGGGTGGAGTGGTATCAAGAAAAATATTATATTGAAGGGCAGTTGACAGACTCGTCGTCGGCATCTCAAAAAGCGGTCTGATCCCGTTCGGTCCATCGTTCCCGTCTCCATCGAAGATGCGGGTAAACCCCAAGGACTGCATCAGGCTAAGGCACGTTTCCGGCGTGGCGTTTTGCGCACCGATGGCCGCTTCGATTGCCTGGCGCGCCGTGTCGGCGGCTGAGGGTCCACCAGCTCCATCGAATGCCCTGTAGTAAACCTCGTAGCCCTTCAGGGTGCTGGCGCTGTTTGCCGTATTGTGCGTGAGTTGAAGGAGGTTCGTGCTGGGCGAAATAAATCCGGGCGGCTGCAACGTCGTTACGGTCTCGATCCCGCAGGTCGTCAGAAACGGAGATAGAGCGGCAAAAAACAAGAGTTGTAGCAGGGGAAGGGCTCGTCGAACAGCCCTCCCCTTCGGACTCCCTCCCCTAGTTGCCGCCGCCATGCCGTCCCGTTTGCTCCGACTGGGGTGGAGCGATATCCTCCAGGCAGTCCACGAGCTCGTAGATAAGGACGGGCTTGTTCTTGCCTTTGACGCGGATATTATCCAGTTCCCTAACGAGGAACTGATCCTTGACCAGGCCATAGGTAAACTCGCTGATAATGACATTGGTGCCGTATTCTTTGTTGGTTCCCTCGAGGCGTGCGCCTAGGTTTACGTTATCGCCCATCAAGGTGTAGTTCATCCTTGTCGGACTTCCCATGTTTCCTACCGTCATGATTCCGGAGTTCAAGCCGATGCCGATATTTATTCTTATCGCCTCAGGCCAGGCCATGTTGAGCTCTCGCAGCTTCTCCATCTGTCGCAGAGCGCATTTGCATGCCCGTACAGCATGGTCGGATTGCGGAAGCGGCGCTCCCCAAAAACACATGACTTCGTCGCCGACGTATTTATCCAGGTAGCCGCCATATTCCATGATCACGTCGGTCATCGCAGTGAGGTACGTATTGAGATGGTTTACCAGCTCCTGCGGGGACATGCTCTCGGACAGCGTCGTAAAGCTTCGGATATCTGAGAAAAGGACCGTTAGATCCTTGTCAACGCCTCCGAGCTCTGGCGGGTTCTCGACGAGTTGGTCTACGACCTTTGGAGACAGGTATTTGCCGAAGGTCTCCCGAATCGCCTTCTTGTCCCGCTCCTCGGTCATTGCCCTGTACACGACGATACTGAGGAAGGTAAAGATCATGGCCAGCGTGGGCGAGCTGAAGTTGACGAGCGTGGATTGGGCATCGAATATCAAGGAGGTCGTGAAGAAAAAAGCCACGATGATTATTATCGTACCGAAGAACGAAAGGACCGTCGAAAGCCTCGAAGTCATAAAGGCTACGAGGAAAACCAAGGCTGCTAGCAGGGCCAGGTCGACCCATTTAGGGACTGGTTTGAGAAAATTGTCCATTATTATCGTATTTAGGGCATTCGCGTGCATCTCGATGCCGAACATCAGGCCAAACGGAGTCGTTTTCTGGTCCGCGGCCATTCCGCTGGAGAAAGCTCCCACCATTATTATCTTGTTCTCCGCGGCAATGGTTCGACGCCATGTCTTCGGATCGGCACCAGGCGCCTTCTCGGCGTAGCCTGCATATGATCGAACGGGGAAGGTCTGGATCCCGTCGGCGGAGTCGCTAGAAGGCAGGCCCATGAAATTGATGATCATCATCCCGTTTTTGTCTATCGGGATATCGATCTTGTCGAGGACTTTTCGCTTGCCCTCCTTCACCAGGTTCCCGTCCTTATCGTACTGATCTGGCGTCACGACCAGCTCATATGGCTTGCGCTGCCCAGTATCCGGATCGAATCGTGTAGGTGAAGGTATTCGTATCCTCTGCCCGAGGACTACATCGACGTCGCTGATCTTTACGCCGAAATAATTTGCCGCGAGGGAAAGGGTGATCGCTGGAATGAATTGATCCCTGTATTTACGAACGATGTAGTACTGATCCGAAGTCGCACCGGAGCCCGATGCGTCCACCTTTAGTGGAGCCTCATTCTTCATCCTCGCTTTAAGCGCGGCTAACGAGGCGTTGGTCAAGGGAGTGTCGATGTTGTGAAAATCGCCGTTCTTATCCATCCAGGCCAAACGTTCGAATTTGGATGAATCCACCGAATAGCTTGGAGAGAGTGCGTCGAGGCGGACTACATCTACGAGCGTACTGAGGCGAGCGATCAGGGGCTGACGGCGGAAGATGTTGTCCGGGTCGGGCAAATAATTAGCGTGGCCGTAGCCGGCTGCAGCGCGAGCGTAATCGGCCAGAGGCGGCTCTACGCTGAGGAAATCGCTCGTATTCCTCCAGTCTCCTGAAATTTTCGTGATCGTTCCGAGCCTGTCGGCGAGAATCTGGGATCTCGCCGCAAAATCCTCCGCAGTTGTCGTCTCATTCGTGTCTGCTTTCAGCTGTGTTTCAAGGAAGACTCTCCCGGATTTTTTGATTGTATCAGATAACAATTTATCGTCTGCGGGATTCTCGTTTGGATCGGTAAACAATATATCCAAAAGAAGGGCATTTTCGCGCGCGCTCTGATCCTTAATCCGGGCGAAGGCATTGATGAGATCCGCGTGTCTCGTTCTCGGGAAAGGCCAACGACCATATTTTGTGAGCGAATTGAAGTCTATGCCCACGATCATGATGTCCTCAGAGATTCGCGGGGCCTTCTCGGAGTATACGGAACCTTCCTGGACAGTCTTGCCTTTCTGTGAAATCTTTCAACCGAAAGTTCGCGTCATTTGCCTTGAGCTCTAGCACTTGCAGGAGGCCCGTCCCATAGCTTAAGGCTAGGATCACCGCTATTACAGCGGCCGCGATGACGAAACCAAAGGTTCGCGTCTCGAAGAACTTCGCGCGTTTCTTGGCCACAATGGCCCTCCTTTATTAAAAAAGGGCCCGGTTTACTCCAGGCCGTAGACCATCGATTTATTATTTGGCAAGGCCATGAGACTTAATATAAATAATACGATCCGTAGCGAGTTTTGTCCAATCGTCATCCGGCCATGTCGCTACGATTTTTTGGTACGAGGCGAGAGCCGACGTGAAATCTTTCTGCTGCTCCGAGAGTCGGCCCAGCGAGAAGTATGCATGGGGAATCCCAATGGCCATGGCCGCATACGTGTCGATGAGTTTCTTGTAATCGGCGACGGCTCTGTCCACCGACCCCAGCTCCTCGGCGGCGGCCGCTGCACCTTGTAGCGCAACGGGAGCCAAATACGATTCAGGCATGTTCGCGACAATCGATAGCCATGACTTCTCCTCCGCAGTCCAATCTTTCTTTGACTCTTGGATTTTAGCTTCATATATCAATGCTTTCTGCGCAGCGTACAAGTGAGGGCCTCTCTTCACCAAGTTGTCAGCAGCGGCCATGAGCGATTTCTCTAGCTCGGCTTTCTTGGCGCTGTCCTGCTCTCCGGTGTAAGCCGCAAAATCGGCGTCGAGCTTTTCTAGGCGGGCCGTGGAGGCTTTTATGACAGAATCCTTGATGGCGGTGACGACAGCGACGCCTATAACTGCGATAGCGGCAGCTCCAAAGATCGCGAATACGACGAACCGGTATTTTCGCAAGAAATCGCCGAATTGGACGTAAATAGTCTTTTTTTTCTCTTCTGTCTTGGCCTTTGCAAGGCGGGCGGGATTATCCATCAATTACTCCTTGGGATTCGTGATGTCGAGCTCTTTGATGAGGCGCGATAGGTATGTTCGCTGGATATCTAGGACCTTGGCAGTTTCGGTTTGGTTCCAATGATTGTCTTCCAGAGCCTTCATGATAAAATGACGCTTGAAGATAGCCAAGGCTTCCTTGAGGCTTTTGCCTCTATATTCGTCCGTATCGGAGGCTCCAGCCCCCAAAAGCAGATCGCGAGCGCCGATTCGAGTGTCTTTGGCGATAACTACGGCTCTCTCCACAGCGTTCTCGAGCTCACGTACGTTACCCGGCCACGAATAAGAGAGCATGAGCTCCATGGCGGTCTCCGTGAAACCCGCGAATCGCTTATTGGTTTCACGCGAGAATTTTTTAAGAAAGAAGTCGGCCAAGGCAGGTATATCCTCTTTACGCTGCCGCAATGGCGGAACATTCAATGGCAGCACATTGAGCCGATAATACAAATCCGAGCGGAATTCTCCTTTTTCGACCAGTCTCTCGATATCCTTATTAGTCGCGGCGACGATGCGGACATCGACACTCACGGGTTCGCTCGCCCCGACCTTTTCGAACGTTCGCTGCTGAAGCACCCTGAGAAGCTTGGCCTGTAACTTGAGCGGCAAGTCCCCGATTTCGTCGAGGAAAATCGTTCCAGTATCGGCTAATTCGAAACGTCCTCGCCTATTCTGCACTGCGTCGGTAAAGGCCCCTTTAACGTGGCCGAATAATTCGCTTTCGAGTAGTCCTTCCGGCAAAGCGGCGCAATTCACACGGATGAAAGGTTTCCCGGCTCTCGAGGAGCGTAAATGTACCTGCTCCGCGAAAAGCTCCTTGCCGACGCCGCTCTCGCCGAGGATAAGCACCGAAGAATCGGTCCTGGCGACGCGCGCAATAAGATCGAGTTTTTCGACGATGAGGGGTGACTTGGCAATCAAATTATGCCATCCCTGCTCAGCCTGTACCTTGTCTCGAAGATAGTGTATTTCTTCCTGAGCTTTTTCCAGATAGCGGGCGTTTTCGATGGCCAATGCTGCCTGCACCGCGAATATCTCGAGCCAGCGCAAGTCGTCTTGGGTGAAATATTTCTTTTGTTTCTTATTGAGAATCTCGATAACGCCTACGGTCACGTCCCGGACGCGCATTGGAACTGCAAGTATGGAATAGGTAGGATAGCCTATTGATTTTGAGATATCGGCGTAAAAACGCGAGTCCGTATCAGTGTCGTTAACGATAAGCGATCGGCCGTGCATGGCGACCCAGCCTGCCACGCCCTCGCCAGGATTTAGGAGGAATTTCTTGACGTCATGACCTTTAGGGCCCAGTGCAATTTCGAAACGAAGCTTGCCAGTATCTCGGTCATAGAGAATCAGCGACGAAGCCTCGCCTTCGGTGAGGCGCGTCGCCGATTCGAGTATCTGAGTCAGAAGTGATGTAGCGTCTGCGTAGTTCGAGTTGATCAGGGCGCTTATCTCTATCAGCGTCCCGAATTTTGCTGGGTCTATCGCCTCGAACATCGCCTTTGCCGCCATACCGACTGGAAGCCATTGCGTCGCGACAGGCGCCTAGCCGTTCTTCTTTCCGTCGTCCTTCTCCTTCATCAGGTCTCCGAGGGTATAGCCATCCTTGGAATCATCCTGCATGAACCGCGAAATTTCCTCGCGCTGTTGCCTACGCACGAGATCGCGGATGGAGAGGCCGAGTTTTTGGCGTTCCGGACTAAGCTCGATGACGAGAGCCTTTACGGTTTGTCCAGCTTGGAATCGCTTTAACGCGTCGTCGTATGGTTCGTCCTTATCCTCGGAAAGATCCTGCTTCTTGATTAAACCTTCGATATCGCCTTGGATTTTTACGAACACGCCAAAATCCGTAATCGAGGAGACGACGCCATCTACTGTCGCGCCTACACGGAAGGCCTTGGAGAAAGAATGCCAGGGATCCTCAGAGAGCTGCTTAACACCGAGACGGATATTTCGATCCTGGGCGTCGCTCTCGATTATCATGACCTCGATCTCCTTGCCGACTTCCATCTCGGAGGAGAGGTTCTTAGGGTGCTTCGTCCAGGATAGATCGTCGGAATGGAGGAAGCCGTCGATTCCCTCCTCTAGTTCGACGAATGCGCCCGCTGCCGTCAGCTTGACGACCTTGCGAGTAAGGCGCATGCCGACGGGGTATTTTTCGGAAACCTGATCCCAGGGATTATCCTGAACCTGTTTAAGGCCGAGAGAGACCTTGCCGGCTTGCAAGTCGTAGTTGAGGATCATGCATTCAACGGGATCGCCGACGTGGAGCATCTCCTCAGGCTTCCGCACCTTGCGGACCCACGAGAATTCGGAAATATGGGCGAGGCCTTCGATGCCTTCCTCGACCTCGATGAAAGCGCCATAATCGGTGAGCTTCGTGACTTTGCCGTGCACGACATCGCCGATATGGTAGCGCTCCTCGAAGGTCGACCAAGGATCCGGAGTAAAATGCTTCAAGGATAAATTGATGCGGCGCTCGTCGGGCTCCATTCTTATTACTTTTAGCTCGATCTCCTGGCCTTTCTTGACGAAATCCTTTGGACGAGTGACGTGGCCCCAGCTCATGTCGTTAATGTGGAGCAAGCCGTCGAACCCGCCGAGATCGATAAAAGCGCCGAAGCTGGTGAAACTCTTGACTTCACCCTTGACCGAATCCCCGATCTGGGTTCGCTGGAAGAAATCCTCACGCCGCTTTTCTATGTCCTCTTCCATCCACTTGCGGCGGTTGAGAACGATATTGACCTTTTTCTCGGAATAGAGCCGCTCGAGATAGAATTGCGACTTGAGCCCGATGAGCTTCTCGCCCTTCTCCACGCGCTGAACATCCGCCTTGGAAGCAGGCAGGAAACCGCGAAGGCCGTGGCCGAGATTTACTTCGAAGCCGCCCTTGATCTCTTTATCGATGACTCCGTCTACCGCCAAGTGATCTTTGAAAGCATTGGAGACCGTTCTCCAGTAGATCTTCTCGTCGGCTCGCTTCTTGGATACGACGATCTCGCCGGAATGTGTCTCCTTTTTGACAAGTATAACGCTGACCACCTCGCCGGTCTTGGGAGGACTGTCTCCGAACTCTGCAATTGGTATCTTGCCTTCTGATTTGTAGCCGACGTCGACGAAGATAAAATCATCCGTTACCTGGATGACATGCCCATCGACGAGATCTCCCTCCTCCAGGCCCTCAAGGCTCTTGAGGTACTGCTCCTGCAATTGTGTCTGGATGTCGTCCTTGGAGGGGACGACGGCACCCATCTCCACTTCCTTACCGCCCATGGTGTTCCCTTAGATGAAGAATTTTCCCGTATACTTTGTCATAAACTTCCTGTATGGTCAAGTGAGAGCTGTCCAAATACTCGGCATCAGGCGCGATTTTAAGAGCCCCAACCGACTTAGTCCTATCGATCTCGTCGCGCATCGCGATGTTCGCGCGAATCTCGTCGAGACTCGCCTCGCTCGTTCCCTGCGAATGCCGCCGTCTCGCTCGCGCGTCAGCGCTAGCATCCAGGTAGAACTTCGCATCAGCCTCGGGAAATACGACGGTCGTCATGTCCCTGCCTTCTACCACGGCATCCGCGGCCCCTGCTATCCTGCGAACGATCTCGTTGACGATCTCCCTGAGCTCGGGTATCGCCGACAATTGGGCCACCAGGGAATCGACCGGCTTCGACCGCAAATCGGCTTCAGCTTCCGCACCATCCAAGAAAAGCATGCCGTTGCGATATTCGATATTCGCTTGACTCGAGCATAAAACGACCGCATTCGGATCATTCGCATCGATGCCAAATCTGAGCGTACGTAACGTCATCGCGCGATAGATGCTTCCGGAATTGATGTACGTAAAGCCCAAACCTTCCGCGAGTTTCTGCGCGATGGTGCTTTTGCCAGAACCGGCCGGTCCATCGATCGCGACGATCACGGGCAGGCGCCCACGTACTCGCGGAGCATGCCTACCTCCTCTTCACTCAGTTCCCTAAAAGACCCCTCGGCCAACCCTTCAATCGTCAAAGGGCCGATTCGGACTCGGCGCAAGACTTTTGCCTTACGGCCAAAATGTTCCAGGACTCTTCGGATCTCGCGATTCTTTCCCTCGATAAGAACCACTCTGGCCGAGTCCGGTCCGATTTTCTCGAGCGAGGCAGCTCGATATTTGATGCCATCTATCTCGAGGCCCGTGCTGAATCCCGAGAAAAAATCATCTTCGAGCCTCGCATCAGCAATGATCACATATTCTTTTTCGAAGCCGCCTGATGGGTGGACGAGAACGGAGGCGAGATCTCCGTCATTAGTGAATAGGAGCAGCCCCGACGACCATTGATCGAGTCGGCCGACGTTGTAGACACGCTCGCCGACGTCTCTGAGGAGGTCCACTGCGAGCGGACGCCCCTCGGGATCCGACATGGCCGAAATATAACCGGCCGGCTTGTTTAGCAATATATAACGCTTGCGGCTTTCGGGGCCCATGGGACGGCCGTCTAGCGCCACCTTGTCGCCGGGCATAACCCTGACTCCGAGTTCTGAGGAGACGGCACCATTAATCGAGACTCGTCCCGCGAGGATAATTCGCTCACACGCCCGACGCGAAGCGACTCCAGAGTGCGCGAGGAATGCCTGGAGCCGGATGCCTGCGGCGGGGACGGAGAGTTCAGCCATTGATATGCTCGTCGGAGGGAATGATAGTTTCGGGAGGGGTCGGGAGAACGGCATCCGCGGTCGGTACGGTCGTTTCATCGTTCGTCCGCGCATCGAATCTTTCACGTTCAAGCTCGTCAAGCCTTGGCAGATCGGCGATGGAGCCCAAACGGAAATACTTCAGGAAATTCTTGGTAGTGCCGTATTGGACTGGCCTGCCCGGCGCTTCCTTTTTCCCGACTTCCTTGATGAGCTCACGTTCCAAAAGAAAGCGTATCATGCCGTCAGCCGAGACTCCGCGGATCGCCTCGACCTCTGTTCGAGTTATTGGTTGCGAATAGGCTACTATGGAAAGGGTCTCGAGAGCGGCCCGCGAGAGGCGACTCTCGTTCTTCTTGCCGTAGCGATCCTTCAGTGATTCCCAAAGCTCGGCTTTGGGAGCGAGTATCCAGCCTCCGCCCGCCTTGACCGGCTCCATGCCGCGGCTTGATGACGAGCATTCCTCTGCGAGGACCGTCAACGCAGCCTCGACAATGTCACGGGCAAGGCCGGTGATTCGTGACAAGGAGTTCTCGTCCAGCGGCTCCGACTCGAGGAAGAGCACTGTCTCGACGAGCGCTACCTCTTTTTCAAGCTTGATTTCCATGCATCTCTCCTGCGTGGGAGCGGATCTCGATGTCGCCGAAGAGCCTATGTTGGAATATCGAGACGAAGTGATATTTAACCGCCTCGAGGACGGCGAGAAAGGCGCAGACGATATCCATAGTCGATCTCGGCCTAGTTATGAGATCGGAAAACGTGAAGGCGCCCTTTGACTCGAGGAATTCATGAATTAGCGCGGTCTTTTCGTTGATCGAAACTTCCTCGTAGAGGTCCATGATACGCTCGGAGGAGAAGTTTGTGACCAAGGATGAAAAGGAGCGGAGAAGATCCCATACGTCGATCTCGGACCATAAGTCTTTTTCTTCGGCGAAAGGGAGCGGGCGCTGGATCTTCCGACGCTCCACCGACCACTCGACCTCCATTTCCTTTCGCTCCATGAGCTCCGAGAGGCGCTTGAACTTTTGGTACTCGATCAGCTTTTCGATGAGTTCACGGCGGGGATCTTCGAACTCGTCGTCGAGCTTCGGGTCAATCGGGAGGAGCATCCGAGATTTAATGTAAATCAATGTCGCGGCCATCAAGTAAAAATCAGTAAGATCATCGAGATCGCAGCCATCAGCGCCGTCCAGATAACCGAGGTACTGCTCAGTGATGGATGCGATCGGGATATCATAAACGCTAACCTCGTTCTTCTTTATCAAAAATAGAAGAAGATCGAGGGGGCCTTCGAAATCCTTTAGGCGGAAGAGCCTGCCTTGACCCCCGTGGTCTTCAAAGCCAGGCAGTCCATCCGCGTCGATCGTTCCCGGTGTGATCATCGAAGGAAATATGATAGCCGGCTTACTCTATAAGGTAAATACCCTGGGGAGGCAGTGTCTCCAAGTATCTCCGAATACGGCTTACTGCTGATCGGGTCCACCAGCCCATCATCCAGATCCAGGATGGGGAGAAGAGCGAATCGGCGCTCTTTGAGGCCCGCATGTGGAATGACCAGCCCGTCCTCGTTAAAACTTAGAGAACCATAGAGCAAGATATCGATGTCGAGCGAGCGAGGACCTTTGATAAGCTCGCGCGTCCTGTCGCGCCCAAAGTCTCTCTCTATCGAATTGACTGCGGCGAGCAGTTCCCGAGGAGAAAGGTCCGTGTCGCCCGTAGCAGCAGCATTTACGAAATCGGGTTGATCCTCGAAGTAAAGGGCGCGCGAGCGCCAAAGTCTTGAGAGACTAGCATCTCGCAACAGACCGTTGAGTTGCTGGAACGCACAATGGACAATCCCGATCCCGTCTCCCACATTGGAGCCCAGACCCAGAAAAACCCTTGCCATCTGTTAGAACAGACCCTCGTCTTCTACTGGAGAGCCTGGAGCCATTGTGGCTCCTTCCGTTATTGCATTTGGCTTGGATGACGTCGGTTGCTTGGCCGGACGGCCAGGACCTCGAGCTATTGCTGGGATCTCCGCTAATTTTTCAGCCAATTTAGTCGCGTTGCTTCCCCCAACGGCGTCCGAGGTTTTTTGCTCACTAGCTTTCGCTTCTTGCTCCTTGGGCTCAGGATGCTGGGCCGAAAATATCAGCTCGCGAACGCGTTTCTCGATAGTAGCCGCAGCGGCAGGATTCTGCTCAAGATAGAGCCTGGCGTTGTCCCTGCCCTGCCCCACTTTTTCCTCGCCCCAGGTGTACCACGCTCCCTTTTTGTCTATGACATCGTACTTGACCGCCGCGTCGAGAAGGGATCCTGCCCAGGAAATGCCTTTCCCGAACATTAGTTCGAGCTCCACCTTGCGGAACGGAGGCGCTACCTTGTTTTTTACCACCTTGACGCGGACCTTATTGCCGACCGCTTCTTCCTCACCCTTCTCGATAGTCTCGATCTTGCGGACTTCGAGTCGGACCGACGCATAGAATTTCAGTGCGTTGCCACCCGTTGTCGTTTCCGGATTGCCGAACATTACGCCTATCTTCATTCGAATTTGGTTGATGAAGATTAGTATCGTTTTGGATTTCGAAAGAGTGCCAGTGAGTTTGCGCAATGCTTGGCTCATGAGGCGAGCTTGAAGGCCGACGTGCGCATCGCCCATGTCGCCCTCGATCTCGGCTTGAGGCGTGAGGGCGGCGACTGAATCAATGACGATTATGTCGACCGCGCCGGATCGGATAAGCGATTCCGTAATATCTAGCGCTTGCTCGCCCGAGTCGGGCTGCGAGACCCATAGCTCGTCCGTATCGACACCGAGGTTCTTGGCGTAAACGGGATCGAGGGCATGCTCGGCATCGATAAAGGCTGCGATGCCGCCTTTTTTTTGCGCTTCGGCTACAGCGTGTAGAGCGAGCGTCGTCTTGCCCGAGGACTCTGGGCCGTATATCTCGATGACGCGCCCGCGGGGGTAGCCGCCGACGCCGAGAGCCTCGTCGAGGAGGATAGAACCTGAAGGAACGACATCGATGCCCTTCATCGGGTCGTGCGCGCCCAGCTTCATGATCGAACCCTGACCGAATTGCTTCTCTATTTGAAGGCGCGCCGCCTCGAGGGCCTTGAGCTTTTCGCCCATCTCAGCAGTGGCGGCACCGGGTTGAGTAGCATCCTTTTTGACCATGATCCCTCCGCATATTTACGCCGACCGCCCAGGCTGGCGATTGAATACTATACAACCGATCTCTGAAAAAAAAAAGCCGACGCGATCGTACCGTTATTCTATCCGATCAAGTCTTCCTGAAAATGTCGAGCGGCGGGAGGCGTGAGGCTCTGCCGGCGGGAATAAGCGAAGCAAGAAGGCACAATACAAGGCAAGAACCCGCTACAATCGCCAATTCGTTCGGATGGATCGTCACCGGGATCCGTTCCAGGTAGTAAGCAGGGTCCAAAAGGCGGATTTCGGTGTGAGGCGTCGCCGAGCCGGATACGATGGTCCATAAGCGCGAAGCAGCATTTACAGCGAGCTCGAGAACGGAAACGAGATCATTGATCCTCCAAGCGAGAAACGAGCCGATGCCGACTCCGATAGTGGTGCCTGCCGCGCCTATCGCGAGCCCCGTCAGGACGAAGATGCGTCCTATCAAGGTCGGCGAAGCGCCCGAGCTCTTCAGTATAGCTATATCCCTCCTCCGCTCCAGTACAAGCATAACGAGGGCTGAGCCGACATTGATGGCTGCGACGCCGACCGCGAGCGCCATTACAAGGAGAAGCAGGGCTCTGGTAGTGGCGAAAGACCGGAAGACATTGCTCTCGGCCTCCGGCCAGGTCACGACATTCCAGTCGACGGACAGAGCGGAACGGACGGCCGTACGGGATGGCTCAAGATCGCCGAAAGGTTTCGCAATCTTGATGCCGATCAACGCTCGAGACTCTCCAGTCCAGAATATCCTCGAGCCAGCGCGGAGCGAGACGAAGGCCCATAACGCGTCGAGCTCCCGATAACCGGCGGAAACGATACCCTTGACGCGAAACACGGAAACTTTGGGAATCAGAGAGCCATTTCCTCCATACCCAGGCCTTTCGGTCACGATGCTTACTACCTGGCCGACCTTGACGCCGAGATCCTTGGCCAGTGGCTCGCCGAGGAGTATTTGATTGGTCGAATCGAGCTTCATCTCTCCGCTCTTGACCTGAAGGTAGGCATCGGTGCCCGGGTCACCGAGAAAGGATGGATCGACCGCCCTGATCGCGACGCCCGCTGTTCTGGCTCCCGCTATTGCGACGCCGAAACCCTGCAATTCCGGAAAGGCCTTCATACCAGGATGGGCTCGCACGGAAGCCGCGGCAATCTCGAGCTCATTTGGGTCGACCACGGCGAGGGCTTGCGCTTGAAGGTGGTAAGTCCCAGTCTCAATATACCTGGCGGTGATCCCCTGAATCATCCCATCGGCGACGATGAGTACCAGGACCAGCGGGACTATGCTCAGGGCCACTCCAATGATCGCGCCCCGAAGGTAGCGCCTCGCAAGCGCATCCGCCGAAGCGTGGCGCGCGGCCGCGGTTTTTCCCTGCCGTCGGCTTAGACCGAGAATTCGGCCAGCGAAAAAAAAGGCGGACCCAATATTCACGAAAGGCTCAGCTTTCCGCCCCGCAGCACGTAGCTCAGGTCGGCCTCCGATGCGAGGACCGGGTCATGTGTCACGAGGAGTAGCGTCGTGCCGTAGTGAGCAGAGAGGCCGAAGAGAAGCTCCTTTACCGAACGCGCACTTGCTGCGTCGAGATTGCCGGTCGGCTCGTCTGCCAAGACGAGGCGTGGCTTATTGATAAGAGCTCGCGCGATCGCGGCTCTCTGTCGCTCGCCGCCTGAGAGCTTCGCCGGGACGTGGTCCATCCGATCCGCCAACCCCATGTCAGCGAGCAAGGCGGCTGCTCGCTCAAAAGCGTCGGCGCGTCTTTCTCCTCTCATATAGGCAGGTAAGGCCACATTTTCGAGGGCGGTAAAATCCTTCAGCAAATAGTGAAATTGGAAGACGAAGCCGACGGTCATCCCCCGAAAATCGGTGAGGTCCCGTTCCGGGATCGAATCGAGGTTCCACTGCCCGATCCGCACCGAACCTCCCGTGGACCTGTCCAATCCTCCGAGAATCGATAGCAGCGTACTCTTGCCGCAGCCGCTCGCACCGGTAATCGCCACTCTGGAGCCGGCCTCGACGGATAGGTCGAGGTCGTAGAGGACTCGTAACTCTTCTGCCGCGCTCGCATATGTCTTTTCAAGGGCTCGGCATTCCACCAGTGGCTCATTCATAGCGAAGCACCTCGGCCGGAGCGAGATCGGATACTCTGACCGCGGCGCTCGCGGCCGCGCCCGTAGCCGAGGCGATCGCCGCCGCCGTGACGAAGAAAGTCTCGGGGAAGAGAACTCGCACGGGCACCTCCAAAAGATAGAAATACTGCGGTGAGAACACGCGGAAGTCGCTTACGCCGATGATGCCGAGCACCCGAGCCGCGAGGCCTGCAACGGCGTTTACGCATGCCTCGACGAGGCCGAAAACTTCATTAACGTTTGACGCGATCAACAATCCGAGAATCAAGCCGACTAACGCCCCACCCGCACCGATAATCAACCCGTCGAATATGAATACTCGCCGTAAATCCGCGGGACCGGCTCCCATCGCCTTGAGAACCGCAATGTCTTCGGTTTTTTCGGCCACGGCGCGACGCATCGAATGGAAAACATTGACTCCGACGACGAGGAAGATCAGCCCGATCAACAGCATCATCACCGTTTTTTCGGTTCGGAGGGCGCCGAAAAAGGCCCGATTGTAATCACGCCAGCTCTCGGCTCGATCGGGCCCTAGACCCAAGTCGGACTGCAAGCTCCGCAACATACGGGCGTCCGCGTACCTATCCTTGAGCTTGACGCCGTAGGTGTAGCGGACGAGCTCGTTCTGCGGGAATACCGCGGCGCTCACGCTCGAGGAAAATGGGAAAACCGCCATTCCGAAATCGAAATCGTAGTACCCGGAGCGAAAAGTCCCATCTATTCGAACTTTAACAGTCTTAGCTTCTACGCCCTCCCCTCCGCCCGCGGAGACGACGAGGAGATCTGCCTCAGAACCTGGAGCCAGCTCGAGATATCGAGCCAGTCCGGCTCCGAGTATGATCCCTCCCTCGCCTGGACCTGGGGCGGCATTTTGAGGCTCCTCGATCCCCAAAGCGTTCATCATGCCGGGATCGCGCTTTCGAGAATCGTCGGGAATAGCCCGCAGCATCAGCGGGAAGGTTCTGCCATCGCGCGAGGCGATGAGACAGCGAGTTTCCGCGAACGGCAGGACGCTTTTCACCCCGGGCTCGGCTGCGATACGATCCACGAGGGTCTCGTCGACGCCTCCCGTTCGTTCGTCGTCGACCCGGATATGGAAGCTGGAAACTTCCAAGATCGATTCGATGAATCCCAACTGAAAGCCGTTCATTACGCCGAGCACGACAACGAGGGCGGCGACTCCGATGGCGATTTCGGAAGCAGCGAGAAACGAAGAAGCCGAGCCACCGCTCTCCCGCCTGGCGGAAAACCAGCGATGAGAAACGAAGCCTATCCAACCATGCGTCTTCATTAGTATTCCCTGGTCCGGGCAAGCGATCCGTCGATGTAGAATTCATCCTTTATCTTGCGTCCACCGATATATGTCGCCTTTACGAAAAGGATGCCCTTGTCGTACAGCTGCTCGACGCGGCCATTCTCGATATATTCGACGATCAGGAGCAGTACACCATCCCTTCGAGTTTCTTCCCTCGAGATCGAGCCGCTCGCCGAGTAGGCCAAGGTCCGCGGGATCCGGCCTCCACCGCGCCTTGTCAGCTCTTCTACGAGACGCCCGGAATCGTCGTAGCGATATTCGGTTTTCGCCTGCGGCCCCTTAGCCGGAGTCACAGTTCGAAGAGTCAGACGACCGTCCTGGTCGTAGGCGAGGTCGGTTATTTTACCCGAGTTTTTTTCCTCTGTATGAACGAGCGAAGGAAGTCCTTTAGCCCCATAACTCCTTCGCTCGATCGACACTGCAGCGCCGTCCTTCATCAACTCGATGATGGAAGCCCGTCCCGCATCATCATAGCCGAGGACGATGGACGACGTTCCCGAAACCCATGATGCCTGTGGAATCGCTCCGGTCGAGATCATTCCAGTCGAGGTCGTTCCGAGATCGCCGTCAGAGTCAACCCCTAAGAGGCGACCGTCACGGTCATAGCGATAGCTCAGCGACCCGGTGATCATGCCAACGGCGTCTTCATACTCGACCCGATCAAGGCGCCCGGCTGCCCGGATGTATTTCCTCATTTGAAATGGTAATGACGAGGAACCGAAGAAGTCCTCCTCGGCGAGCGCGCCCTCTGTGTCGTAGATTCTTTCCTCCATGAGCTCGTCATTGCGGAATACGAGTTCTTTGGCGACCTTCCCGCTCGCGTTTTTTTGATCGACGAACCGCTCGATCCTGTCTTCGCCCGAGGCCATGCCCGCCGAAAGCAGGACGAAGATGAATAAAGGGATGTGACTGCGGCGCCTCATCGTCCGGTCCCGATAAAATCGTCGAGAAACTTGTCCAGCACGAAGGCTTGGATGTCTCGATAGCCCTCGCCCGTTCCGATGAACGCCGTCGCGAGACCAAGCTCCTTCGCGAGCCGAATCGACATCCCTCCCTTGGCCGTCGAGTCGTGCTTCGTCAGCACCAGGGCGTCGATATCGACGGCCTGGGCGAAAATTTCCGCCTGCCTGAGCCCGTTCTGCCCTGTAGTCGAATCAATCACGAGGAGACGCCGATAATCGGCTCCATAGGCCTTCGCAGCGACGATTTTGTCGATCTTTCCGAGCTCTTTGACGAGATCGGCCCTGGTATGCATACGGCCAGCGGTATCGGCCAGGACAAGCCCGGCACCCTCGGCTCGGGCGGCATCTATGGCATCCCAAAGGACTGCACCGGGGTCCGAGCCCGTTTTTTGCGCCACGACCCGAATGCCAAGCCTCTGGCCATGGATTTTCAGTTGATCGATCGCCGCGGCCCGGAAGGTATCGCCTGCCGCGAGGATCACGCCGGTCGCGAGTCCCTCGCGCCTGTAGTAATCTGCCAATTTGGCGCATGTTGTCGTTTTGCCTACGCCATTGACGCCAAGAACGAGAATGATGCTCATCGTTCCGGCTCGTGGCTGAATTCGCGCTTCCTTGCCATAGCGGGCCAGAATCGCCTTCAGTTCGAGCTTGATCTCATCCTCCGCTGCCAGGTGCTTTGTCCTGCATGCCGCTTTCAGCTCATCGGCTATTGAGAAAGCGAGAACCGCTCCGAGATCGCCCTCAACAAGCAAATCCGACAGCTCCTCGAATAAGGATTCGTCGGTCGTTCCGAGACGGAATATATTTCTGATTTTTTCCGCGAAGCTCATCCCTGCATGCTCCAATCGTTTCAATGCGCCGATTTGAGATATTTGATCAACCGTATTATCACGAAGGTCAGGGTTACTCCTGTAGCGACCCCCGCAGCGATCAAAGCATCCTGTGCCGTCGCGGAATAGCCGTACAATGTAGGATTGCTAATGCCTTGAGTTAGTAGCGAGCGATTGTATGCCTCAGTGTAACCGTTATAGATGCCCCAGGTTAGGGCAGTCACAGGAATCGAAAGGACGAACCAACCGAAGGATTGATAGAATTCGTCCTTGGCCGCAAGGATTCTCCCTTTCGGGCCTAAGCCGTCGGAAGGAAGCAGCGTGATATTCAGCTCCGAATCGCCCGAAGGCGGCAGGACAACAGTCTGGGATTCCATGCCTTTGGATTGAGCCGTCACTATCCGCCTGCTGCCATCGAGCGTAATGGACAAAGGCGAGTTGCCGAGGGGTACCGAATCAAGATTTACCGCAGTCCCTGCGGGAGATATCGATAAATCGACGGTCCCGGTCGCGAGGGGGTCCAGTTTCATGTCTACGGTCTTGCGGTCCCCGAGAGCGAGATCAATGTCGGCGGTGCGATCGGAGTAACCGGCGGCAGATGCATAGAGGTGCGCCTTCCGAGTTATATATGAATAAATGACCAGAGAGCCTCCAGATACCTGCTCCCCATCGACGCTCAATTCTGCGGAGGGAGGGCTCAGATTAACGGTAAGGCGGGAAAAATCCCTTCCAGCTGCCCAACGCTCGAGTCGATCAGCGATATCCGCAGCCAAAGGCCCAGGATCGTCGATCGCACAATAGCCTTTCCATGAGAAGACCTCGCGATCGAGGGCGGAATCGAAACCACGGATCTGAATCGTGGCATATCCATTATCAATCGAGACGGTTCCCGTAACGAGTAAGTCAACCTTCGCTGCCTTGGCGGCTTGGCTGAGGCCTTTCGAGGGTAAATCTATGAGCTGTCCTTTCTCATGTCCATCCCAAAGCTGCACTGGCCTATCCGCCGGGGTAGACGAAACGACCCCGGCGTCGGCCACAGCGACCTTTAGCTTGTCTTTTGCTGCCGACACTTGTTTGTCGGCAGTAAATATTCCATCGTTCCATGCGTCAACATCGAGGATGGGATCGAAAAATCGACCTGCTCGCGCGTCCAGCTTGGTCGCTAGATCTGATCCCAGAGAAAACCGGGAACGGAGAGAGACCAAGGCTGCTATTTCCTCTGCCACATCGTCGGGCGTACGACGTGTGGGTAAAGAAGGCAGGTCGGAGATTATCAATAGAGGAATAGTTTCTTGCAATGTCGAATGCCGGGCATCCGCGTTTTCAGCGGCGAATCGAGATATGCCAATAACCCACGGCAGCGGACCTGATGGCGTCGGCGCAACCGGGGGCGTAGAAGGTGCAGCCGCGGCAGTAGCCGGAGCCGCTGGCGTCGCTGGGGGAGAATCCGCCGATAGAACCGAGCTCGAGGCTAGAAAGGCGATAGCCAGGATGCTCGACGCCCGTCTTGAAAAGCTCAGCATACGCTCCCATCCCGCCTAAAAATCCTCGTCGTCCGCGTCCTCGCTAGAATCTATTCCGGAGGCCCCACCCTGCCATCTCCAGCGCATAAAGGATTCAATGAAAGGATCGATATCGCCGTCCATTACCGATTGGACGTTGCCTACGGCAAATTTATTCCGGTGGTCCTTGACCATGGTATAGGGCTGGAAAACATAGGACCTGATTTGAGAACCCCAGGCTATTTCCTTTTTTTCGGAGGCGAACTTGGAGTTTTCTTTCTCTTTTTCCTGTTTGTAATACTCGTACAGTCTCGATTTAAGGACGCTCATCGCCACATCTTTGTTTTTGTATTGGCTGCGCTCGTTCTGACAGGTTACTACGATACCGGTCGGCAGATGGGTCATCCTGACTGCGGAATCTGTCTTATTGACCTTTTGCCCCCCTGCGCCTCCTGAGCGGTAGGTGTCGATACGTAGGTCCTCGGGCTTGATATCGACGTCAATGGAATCGTCGAGAACGGGAAAAATGTAAACCGAGGCAAAGGACGTATGCCTGCGAGCGTTGGAATCGAAGGGTGAGATTCGAACGAGCCGGTGTACGCCCGATTCGCCTTTCAGGTAGCCATAGGCGTAGTCGCCGTCTATTTTCAGCGTTGCCGACTTGACCCCTCCTTCAGCTTCGAGCAAGTCGATAACCTCCGCCTTGAACTTCCTGCGCTCCGCCCAACGCGTATACATCCTGAGAAGCATCGAAGCCCAGTCGCACGCTTCCGTCCCGCCTTGGCCGGCGTGGATGGACAAGAATGCCGCAGAGCGATCGGCCTCTCCAGAAAGCAGTTCCAGAATCGAAGCTTTCTCGAATCGGTCGGTCACGTCCTTGAAGGACGCCCGAATATCCGTCTCCATGGATTCGTCGCCCTCCTCTTTTGCCATCTTGAGGACGTCGTCCAGAGCCTCGGAGTCTCCCTTCAGCCGCGTCCAGGTACCGAGCCTATCCCGGAGCTGCTTAATCTCGGTCATGATGCGACCGGCGCGAGCACCATCGCTCCAAAAGCCCGGGGCGGCTGTCAGGGTTTCCTTCTCGGCTATCCGTTTCTCTATCGCCGCGGCGTCAAAGACGCCCCCAAATATCGAAGATCTGTTCACGAAGCGAGGCTACGGGGCTTGCTATATCGTCGAGCATCAATCCCTCCAAATAGCTGCGTCTATTCTCGCGGACGCGCGGGGTCCCGAACTATAATCCTGCGCCATTTGTTGTCTTTCAGGACTGTCATCGCGAGGGTTCCGTCGACGGGAAACTGGTAAAGACGGATCGTATCGTAGGAGTCGGTTACCTTATCGATATCGCGCTTCAATGCAGATAGGAGCTTATCGGATATTGTGGAACATTCGAAGCACGCCTTTTGTACCCGTTCGAATCCGTATTGCGGTAAAAGGTTATAGAGTGCGGCTCGCGAGTCCTCGCTCCCCATATCGCAGACCACGGACACGAACATGGACTTATGGTATCGGAATTCGAGCAAACCGTCAATTCGACGTTCGGTCATCGGAGAAAGGTGCCTGGAATCCTATGGAATTATCCGATAATAATTACAAGATGAACACAGGGAAAGAAAGAAGGCTCCTGCCGCTGCTCGCTGCCCTCGTCCTCGCCAGCCTCTCGGCCTACCCCCAAGGCTCGGGAGTCACTCAATTGCCGTCCCCCACACGCCTTCGGGCCGGTTTGAACGATAACCTAGTCATCCTTACATGGATCGACTCGCCGAATGTAAACGGCAATTACGTCGTATTCCGTTCCGATGTTCCCTTCGACTCTGGATCGCTTGATTCGGCGACCCGCTTGGGAGAGATCGCCTCGGGAACTCAGACCTATACCTATGCACCTCCCGACTCAAAGCCTTATTACTATGGCGTCTTTGCTTTGGCCGCGGATGGGTCTCCCTATAAAGTATTTCTTCCGGCAGATAACGTCACGAATAACGGAATTCCTGTTGGCAAGTCCTCATCTCCAGCGGCGCCGGGCGTAGCCCCAGCGTCGATCGCTGCCCAGGCAGCGCCGGTCATATCTCAGGCGCCTGCAGTGAACGCTCCCAAAGCAGGCACTGATCAAAGCTCAGCTACCTCACCGACGCCACCCTTCGTAACGACTTTGACCGCTAAACCGAAAGGCGATGCAATCGTCATAACATATAAGGCAACTCCAAAAGCCCGCCTCGTGTTGTACAGGGGCACGGCCCCAATCGCAGGCGCCGCAGACCTTTTGGACGCCACCTTGGTGGCCGCCTTCACTGACAAAGACGGAACTTTCGTGGACTACCCCATTCCGGGCGTCGATTATTTCTATGCGCTGCTCGGAGAGGAGGATCTCAAGGCTGGACGGATCAGC
>CAWHFT010000186.1:0-7183 GCA_963828175.1 uncultured Spirochaetota bacterium | reverse complement strand
AAGGCCTCGTCCGCGAAGCCGGCCGCCAAGGCCGAGAAGAAGGCACCCTCCGCGGCCGCCAAGAAGCCGACCGCCAAGAAGCCGGTGGCCAAGAAGCCGGTGGCCAAAAAAAGCCGGTGGCCAAAAAGCCCGTCGCCAAAAAGGCCAAGTAACCAATCGCTCGTCTCAGACGAGAAAGGGCGCGCGGTTCACGCCGCGCGGCCTTTCTTGATGAGGACCAAGAACTTTTCGAAAGCGGATTACTGCGCTTGTCCGGCGGATAATTCGTGTATCGCCGCGCAGTCGAGGCCGAGGCCGCCTACCGCCATACGCAGGGTGGCAAGGATCTCGAGTGGCCTGTCGACTGGCACCTCCGCGCCGCTGATTCTCGCCTTGATCAGGCCTTCGAGCTTCTTCTTGTCCTGATAGCCCACCAAGAAATCGAAAGTGACGGAGCCTCCATCGCTTCTTACGTTGGCCGCCATCCCCTTCCAATCGACAGATGTTCCATCGTAGAGCCCGGGATCGGTCATGGCCTGAGCGTAGTCGGGGGCATCCCTTATCGTGCGGAAGTCGGGTTTGCCGACGAATGCGCGCAAGGTCCGCGCTTTCTCCTTGAGGGCTGCGCTCGCGTTGGAACCGAGAAGCCGATTGATCTCGATCACTGCGGCGTTGTCCCTGTAAGCCTGGAAGTAGTCTTTGGCCTTCTCGAAGGAGCGCAGCGCCTCCTCCTCTGTCAGGACATAGCGGAAAGTCCCTCCCGTCTGGACAGGAGAGTCCTTCTCGGCGCGGCTCAAAGTGACCGCCGCGACTTCGGGTCGCGCCACTCTTGGCCTGGCTGCCGCCTCGATGAAGGAGACGGCCGGCGGCCACGCGAAGTAGATCGCGACCAGCACGACGAGGACGAGTGCCGACGGGACGATGAACCGCGGGATGGCCCTGCCGCCCGGGTACAGCCGCTCGATCCGCCCAGTCTCGAGGAGCTTTGCGATGCCCTCCGGCCCGCCTTCCGTGCGGAGAACGGATAGGAAGGAGCGCGCCTTCCGGTCCTTCGGCCGATCCTCGAGCACTCTGAGGCAATAGTCCACGGCCTTGTTGGTCTCGCCTCTGCGCACCGAAAGGGCCGCGAGGGCGAGCATCGTGTCGGGGTTGGCGGGTGAAAGCTGCTCGGCGCGTTTCAGATAGGTCGTCGCACCGCCCGGATCTCCCGCTCTAAGGCACGAGGAGCCGAGAAGGTAATAGAAACGCTGCGACTCCCTATAAACGGGGACTTGCGGCTCGAGTAGCGAGATAAGCTCGGGGAAGCGCCGCTCGCGAAGAGCCGTTCGGCGCGGTCGAGCGCTGTGAGCGCCATCGGCCTTACCCTAATACCCTTTCTTCCGCTCCTCGAGGCGGTCCAGGATCTTGCCCCATGCGGCGATCTCATCCGGCGAGATAGTGCCGCCCTTGGCCATCGCCAGGTCGATTCTCGAGATGAGATCCCGTGCCGCCACGAGGTCTGCCGCCATCGAGGTTGCCGCGTCGGGCGGGCTGGCTCCGAGCACGGTCGAAGCGAATATCGCATCAGTCGCGGTCTTGTCGCTCGATGCCGGATAACCCTTTTCGTTTAGGCTTCCCATCGCGAACGAGACTTTCCTGGTCGCCCCGCGCGCGACGGCGGCCGGCTCCCAATAGAGGGCGACGGCTGAATCGTTGATCGAGTACGGCACGAGAGTGAAACCGCGCTGCGGGTTGACGTCGAAGCTCCAGGGAACATCGGAGAGGCGCTTCCAGTTGGCCAGCATCACCTTGTCGGGCCGGTCGATGCCGGGACCGGCGAATTCGATCATGAAGCTCGCCCGCTCTCCTGGCGTGCCGACCCACGAATCCTCCGACGCCGGGAGTATCACTGTCTCCTCGGCTATTTTGGGGCGCTTGTCCGTGATGAAGTGGACCCCTGATTTCTCGCCGAGCCAGGTATCGATGAGATACCGAAGCCCGAGAGACACTTCGCGCTCCGAGATGTTCTCGATCTCCAGGCCGATCCGAAACCCGTCGGCGAGCGCCGATCCGTCCGACTTGGCGAAATCCAATATTTGCCGAACGACGAAGAGCGGAAGACCGGAATTCGATCCGGGCTCCGGTGTCGGTGCGAGAGACCGCCGTCCGGAATTCGGACGCGTCGCCGAGCTTGTACAGCCGACCATCCGCGCTCAACGTGAGGAAGCTCGTCCTCGGATCCTGGTCGAAGATGAGGGGCTCGTATCGCCCCTTGGCGATGTCGATGAGTTTGTATATCGATATGCGCCCCGTGGACTCGTCGATAACGAGCTTCATCAAGCCTTCCCGCGCGTCGAGGGCTTGGAGGCCGATCGCCCAAACCAGCATGAAGCCTATACTTGTGATGATGCGCTTCATTTGCTCCCGTCCTTCGGCTCGGCCGCGGCCAGGCGCTCGATGTAGAATTGCAGGAGCACGAGGGCGCGCGCCTTGGCGTCCAGCGCAGCTGCCTTGGCGTCTTTGTCGAGAGGCAACGCCGCTGTCCCTGCGGTTGAGCCGAAGCCGGCGCGGCGGGGGCTGCGGCGGCTTGGGCTGCGGCGAGGGAGGTCTGCAGGGCATCGGTCTCGGCCTGGGCGGTAGCGAGCTTCGCTTGGCTGTCAGCGAGCTTGGTGCCGAGATCGGCGACCTGAGCGCGCAAATCGGCTATCGTCTTGTCTTGATCGTTGGCCGCTCCTCGTTTGGAGTCGGAAATCTGCTTTTGATACAATGCGATGGACGCTTCATAGGCCTTCTCGCGCCTACGAAAATCCTCGGCGGAGCGCAGAGACTCTTCGTGGCTCCAAGTCAGGAGCTTTAGAAGCTCGCGCTGTCGGTATTCGATGCCGATGAGGGCGATGCGGTAGGTAGCGGCCTCGACCTTCACGCTCGAAGAATAGTTCTGCGTAACTGCGGTGAACGCGCGCTCGGCCTCCTCGAGCCGCCCCAAGGCATAAAGACACTCGCCGCTCCAGTAGAGGGCCGAGGGAATGAGGTCGCTGGCGGGCGCGGTGGTGGCAAAGGCCGAGAAGACTTTGAGCGAACCCTCGTAGTCGCCCTTCGAATACAATATGCGTCCTCGTTGATAGAGGAGGTCGGCCACGCGGGGGCTCTTGGGATAGGCCGCGATGAAGGCATCGATGGATGCTTCCGCGGTGGCCTGATCGCCCACGGCCAGATAGGCGAGCACCGACCAATACGCCGCTTCCGGCCTCTCGGCTGTCGCCTTCGGATCCGACATCACTTTCCCGAAGAGGTCGAGAGCGTCGCGGTACTTCTCCTTGCCGAAAAGTTCGACGCCTTGGTCCAAGCTGGATTTGGCGGCAGTAACCGCGGCCGGCGCGGCTTGAGGCGCCTGCTGCTGGGCGACAGCCGGGACCCCGGCGCCAGCGCCGATGACCGCCGCGAGTAGTAGCGCTAGGAGCTGGGGCTTGGTCCTGTGCATGGGCATATGCCTCCGATAAATTATCGGCTCGCCAGCGCTAAAACTCAATGCCGCGCGGCTTTGTACGCGGCTCTTGCGTCCCGCAGCGCGGCGCGGGAATCGGAGGCCGCGAAGAAGGCGGACCCCATGACGAGCACGTCGGCCCCCGCCTGCGCGGCCGCGGGCAGGCTTTCTGTGTTGATGCCTCCGTCCACCGAGATCAGGAAGCTCAGGTTGCGCGCGGCCCTCAGGGCAGCTATCGCCGCGCACTTTTGAAGACAGGCCGGAATGAGGGACTGGCCGCCGAAGCCCGGATTGACGGTCATCACGAGTACCAGGTCGACGAATTCCACCATTTCGGAGAGAAGTGAGACGGGCGTCGAGGGCACGATCGCGATTCCCGGCTTCGCGCCCATATCCCTGATGGATTGCGTGAGGCGATGGGCGTGTGTCGTCGCCTCGAGATGGAAGGTGATGTAGTCGGCGCCGGCTGCGGCAAAGGCGGGCGCGAGTGCCTCGGGCTCGACCGTCATCAGGTGCACGTCGAGGGGAAGGCGCGTGTGGGGCTTGAGATCGGCGGCCATCTTGGGGCCGAAGGTCAAATTGGGAACGAAGCGGCCGTCCATCACGTCGAAGTGGACCCAATCGCCGCCTGATTCCTCGATCCGCGCCAGAGCTGACCGCATGTCGGAGAAATCGGCGGAGAGTAGAGAGGGAGCGAAGATAGGCGCTTCCATGAGGCCGGATAGTATCATAGCGCAGGCCTTCTCGCCAAGGCTCGCCGAAGGTCAAAATGACCGGAAATCCTTTTAGCATAGCGGTTTTGCGACCCATGCCGCTGGTTTCGCCCCTCGTCCGATGATTGACCAAGGACCGGCTCGCGGGATATTATCGAAGCGTCATATCCTTAAGCCTTATAGCCGGAAGAGCATGGTCGAGCAGGAAAGCCTAACTGCCCTTTTGTCGAACGCATACGAAAGCCTCAAGTGCGTCGACCTTCAAGGAGCCACGGACTGCTTGGAGCGCGCGCTCGCCGTGGACTTCGAGTCCGCGGAAGTCCTCTGGTCGCTGAAATGCGCCAGCTTCTGGTCGGAGAGGCTCGCCCGCCTGGAGGCCCTGCCCAATCTTTTCGAGCGCGGGGAGTACATGATCGCGCAGTGGAAGGCGTTCGCTTCTTTCTCCTCCAAACTGTCGGGCGATTTCGAGCCCGCTCTCTTCGCCTTCAAGACCTTTTCATTCTCCCTCGCGCTCGCTCAATACTCGGCGCTCCCCCCGGAGGAGAAGGAATCGCATGAGGCCGACCTCGCGCTTCGCAAAGGCATCTGCCTGAAAGGCGCGGGTGATTACATAGGCGCCTTGGGCGCCCTCGAGACCGCGAGCCGCGAGCGCAAGGAAGACGCCGATGTCCTTGCCCAGCTTGCCGACGCCTATGCGCTCCAGGGCGAGGAACGAAGGGCCAAGGCCCTCTTCCGCGAAGCCTTCTTCATCGCGCCTCAGCGCGTGGATGTCGAGCTTCTCGAGTCCGGTCTGATCCGGCGTCTCGCCGAGAAGGTCGCCTCTCTCGGCTACAAGGGCCTCGAGCTCGCCGAGTGGATGCCGGTGTACGGCGCCCTGCTCGGCATTTTCAGCGTAAAGCGCGAGCTCAAGGCGGTGGAGGTCGGCAAGCTTCGTCAGTCCATCTACCAGCTTGAAAACGATTCCAAGGAAGAAGGGGGTCCGGGGATCGCCCCACGCCTCATCAATAGATATTTTTGGCTGATCGACCATTATATAGCAGCCAAGGAAGACCGGGCGAGGATCGACGAGGTCCTGCTCAAGATCCGGCTGCTCGATCAGTCCATCTACAAGCAATACACAGCCTAGGAGAGGAGACAATATGGCCGAATCGCAGATCGCCCAGAAAGTCCAGGAGATGCTCAACGAGGAGAAATGGACTCGCGCATCCTTGAGCGCTTATTCCGCGGCGAATCTCAAGGAGCTGGACGCGATCGCTCAAGACGCGTTGCGCGATAAAGCCATCGATGAGGTCAAGGATCTCTGCGACGAGCATCTTTCACACACGAAAACGAGCATCATCGCGCTCTACCTGTCCGGGATCTTCGCCCTCATGCGCCAGCAGATCGACGACTCCGCGATGGTGGCCCTTCTGGACCTATTCGCGGACAACAAGAAATGGAGCGTGGTCGAGTTTGTTTGCCAACGAATCCTCGACTACGGCGAGAACCGCACCGCGCTCCGACGCCTCGCCGAGTGCTACGAGTCCGACGGGCGGCCCGACGACATGTACCTCGTCTGGGAGCGCCTCGTCCGCGTGGACTACGAGGAGGCCGACATCGTGAAGGCCCTCGCGGAGAAACGCGAGAAGGAAGGCAAGGTGGACGAGGCGGTGGACTTCTACAAGAAGGCCCTCCACCGCTACATCAACAAGGGTCTTACCACCAACGTCAAGGAGATCTGGGGCAAGCTGGCGGAATACTGTCCCGAGGATATCGATTTCTTCTTCCACGTCCAGCGGAAGATCGCGAAGCAGATATCCGAGGACAAGGCCGCCGGCCTCCTCCTCGACCTCTTTCGCCACTACAAGGAGAAGGAGGACTGGAATACGGCCCTCGACATCCTCAAGGTGGTCATCGACTACGACGAGAAGAACCCCAGTCTCCGCAAGGACGTGATCGAGTGCTATAAGGGGAAGTACAAGGACCACTCCCATCTCGAGGACTACATCCGCCTTTCTAACATCGCCCAGTCCTACCGTGCGATGCACGAGGCCATGGCCGATTTCGAGAAGCATATCGCCTTCGACGCGGGCAATTTCGTCTATCATCGCACCTGGAACATCGGCCGGATCGCCAGCATAAAGGGCGACGACATCGTCATCGATTTCGCGAAGAGCCGCGGCCACAAGATGTCGCTCAAGATGGCCATAGACAGCCTCACCACGCTTTCCAAGGAGCATATCTGGGTCCTCAAGGCGGTGTGGTCCAAGGACAAGCTGAGAGAAAAGGTCAAAACCGATCCTGCATGGGCCCTGCGGATCATCATCAAGAGCTTCGACAACCGGGCTGACCTCAAGCACATCAAGGCGGAGCTCGTCCCCTCCGTCCTCACCTCGAGCGAATGGAACTCCTGGAGCGCCAAGGCGCGCGAGGTGCTGAAAACCGACTCCATTTTCGGCAACGCCACCGACGACATAGCGACCTTCATCGTCCGCGACAGGCCCCTGTCCTTCGAGGAGAAAGTCTACAACCAGTTCAAGGCCGAGAAGAACTTCTTCTCGCGGGTCCAGTACATCCGCGACTTCCTCGAGTCGGGCGAACCCGATTCGGAGTTCTTCACCGAGATGCTCGCCTTCTTCACCAGTTTCGTGCGCTCCTATCAGCAGGCGAACGAGACCGTCGTCGCCTCCTATCTGTTCTTGAAGGAACTCGCGGCCAAGTACACCCACCTCAAGGGCGCGGCGACCCTCGGCTTCGCCGAGCTCTTCGACGAGATAGAGGACCCGGTCGCGGTATACGACGCGATCAAGGACGCCGAGCTGCGCCGATCCTTCCTCCTCCATATTAAGAACTTCGTCCCCGACTGGGCCGACGTCTATGTGAGGCTCTTCCCCTATTCGCTGAACGCCGGGATGCTCGAGACCCTCAAGGCGGGCGGCCACGAGGACAAGCTCCGCCGCATGGTGCTCGATATCGTCGAGAACTACCGCGATCATCGGGAAGCCTTCATCTGGGTCGTCAAGAACCTCAAGGACGAGGATTGGTTCGG
>CAWHFT010000185.1:0-4487 GCA_963828175.1 uncultured Spirochaetota bacterium | reverse complement strand
CATCGTGATTGTGCAAGGGTTGGCTTGAAGAGTCGAACGCCTCACCGAGCCGCTAGCTCGGGGGAGGCTGGGCGCGTCGGTAGAGCCGCGGACTCGCTCTCGGCGAGAGGCTAGGGCCGCGCAGAGATGAGAGCCGAGGAAACCCGAGGCTCCAGTGACGAGGACGAGCCGCGAGGGGACGGTCATAGGAGGCCCGCTCCTTTCAGGACGATGAACGCGTCGGTGCCGAGTCCCAAGGCGGCATGGAGGATGAGGCCGGGCACGATCGATCGGGTCCTCCAAGCGAGGATGCCGAAGACGAGGCCAGCCGCTACGGCGCTCGCCAGCTCGGAGAGCGGGTGGCCGAAATGGAGAAGGGTCGAGGGGATGGTCTGGAAGAGGACGAGGGCGGCGATGGCGGTCGGGCCGGAGCCTTCCCGCTCCGCGGCGAGGGCGAAGGGGAAGATGAGGAAGCCGCGGAAGAAAAACTCCCAGGGTATATAGTAGAGAAAGAAATAGGCGGCGTAATGGGCGGCGAACGGAGGGAAGCCAGACTCGCGGACTCGGAGTATTAAGTCGCGGGAGTAGGGATAAAAGTAACCGAGGGCTGGGGAGCTGGCACCGAAGGCGCCGATGATGACGGCCACGGGAACGAGGAGCCAGAAAAGCGGCCTGCGCAGAATGGCGGGTCGGAGGTTTATGCCGAGATCGGCCGCTTTTTCTCGAAAGGCGATGGCCGCGATTGCCGGCGCGAGAGCGAGGAGGAGGAACGATAGCGAAAAGCGCGCCCAGTATCCGGGCAAGTCCCCGCCGAGCTTCCCGATCAGCGGGATGCGGGCGGCCATCGCGGGCGTGAAAGCGGAGGCGTATAGACAGCGAAGAGCAGGCAGGAAAAGCTCGCCACGGCGATATACAGGGCGCTTTTTATCCATTGCCGTTGAAGTCGAATCACTGGCCCCCCAATCTGGCTATTATGGGCTCCCGATAGTATCATGTCTCGCCCGGGAGGGTGAACGGAGAAGGGATGCGGATCGCGGTGACGGGCGGGACGGGGTTCGTCGGGAGCCATGTGGTCGAGCTCCTCCTCGAGCGGGGGGACTCGGTCAACTGTCTCGTCCTGCCGGACGAGGGGCCGTTGTGGCTCGAGATCTCGCCGGACAGGCCGCCTTCTTCGAAGGCAGCGTCACCGAGCGGGCGAGCCTCGGCCCCTTCCTCGAAGGCTGCGACGCGATCGTCAACGTCGCGGGCCTCACGCGCAGCAGGACCGAGGCCGGCTTCATGGCGGTCAACGCGGGAGGGGCGGTCAATCTCGTCGAGGCCGCCCTCGCCTCGAGCCTGGGCCCGAGGCACATCGTCTCGATGAGTTCGCTCGCGGCCTCGGGGCCGTGTCCCGACGGGCGCTGCCTGGACGAGGACGAGGAGCCTCGGCCGCTGACGCCCTACGGCCGGAGCAAGGCCGCCCTCGAGGCGGCCCTCTGCGCCTACGTCGGGCGCATGAACTGCACGTTCATACGGGCGCCCGGCGTCTACGGCCCCCGCGACCGCGACTTCCTCCAGTACTTCAAGCTCGTGCGGCGCGGGGTGCGAGTGATCGTCGGCGAACGCAACGTCATGTCCCTCGTGTACGTGAAGACCCTCGCCCGAGCGATCGCCGCCTGCGTGCTGAACCCGGCCGCCTACGGCCAGGCTTTTTTCGTGGCTGACGAAGGCGAGTACGACTGGGACGCGTTCTCGGCGATGGTCGAGGGCAGCTTGGGAGCGAAGACGGTGCGCATCCATATTCCGCAATGGTTCGTCGACGTGGCGGCCGTCTTCGCCGAGGCCGCCAAGCCCTTCATGCGGCGGCCGCCGCTACTCGATAGGCACAAGCTCCTCGAGATGCGCCAGCACCGCTGGGTCGTCTCGACCGCCAAGGCCGAGCGCCTCCTCGGGTTCAGGCCGCTGGTCGCCAGCGCCGATGCGATAGCCGAAACCGGCCGCTGGTACCTAGCGAAGGGCTGGATATGACTTGGCAGCCCTTCGCTGGATAAAGGCGCCGTGGCGCTCTCCACTCTCAACTTTTCCTTACGAAGGTCTCCTCGTAGTACCTGCAGTCGTCGGCGATCGTAGCCTCGAGGGGCCTGTAGGAGACGCCGAGCTCCTTTTGGCTCTTCTCGCTCGAGTAGTAGGCCGTCCAGCCCGACAGCCTGCCATAGGCGAGCGTGATGAGCGGACGCTTGCGCGTTAGGCGGGAGAGAAGCTCGGCGATCCAGCCGGCCGCCGAGAGGGCGAAGGCCGGCGCGACGAACGGGACGAAGCGCCGGCCGGCGGCCTTCGCCATTAGCTCGAGCACCCGGGTGTAGGGCACGTTGGCTCCGACGGAAAGGTAGGCCTCTCCCGAGCGGCCCCTTTCCGCGGCGGCGAGGATGGTTTCGACGAGGTCGCGGACGTCCACGACCGCGAGGCCGCCGCCGAAAGTGCCGAAGAAAGTCCGCCTCTCGTACATGCTCGCGCACAGGCGGTTGTGGGCGGTTCCCTGAACGGGGTCGCCCGGGCCCATGACGGAGGCCGGGTTGACGATGACCGCGTCGAGGCCCCGCTCACGGACTGCCGCCTGGACAAGAGCCTGGCCGTCGCGCTTCGTGCGCATGTAGCCGAAGCTTTCGGGCCAGTTGAAGGGCGTCTCCTCGTCGGCGAGCGACCCGTCGGGGTGGAAGCCGATGGCTCCGACGGAGGAGACGTGCACGAGACGCCTCACCTTGAACTCGAGGCAGGCGTCGATTATCGTCGCGACTCCTCCCACGTTGACCGCCTCCATCAAACCCGAGTCGAGGATCCAGTACGAGATGAAGCCCGCGACGTTGAATACCAGGTCCCGGCCGCGCACGGCGGCGCGCACCGCCTCGGCGTCCCTGAGGTCGCCCCGGAGCAACTCCACTTTTTCGGCGAAAGCCTCGGGCCCAGGCTCGCCGGGCAGGAGGAGGACGGCGACATCGTCCCCGGGCCGCGTCTCGAGCAGACGATGGACGAGCCGGCGGCCGACGAAACCCGAGGAACCCGTTACAAGAATTTTCACCCAATGCCCCCAGGGTTGTGTATAGTATGTCGGCGTCGGGCTCCTGTTCAATCTCCGCGCGAGGAGCGATATATGCAAAGAATCGGCGTGACCGGCGCATTCGGATTTCTCGGCGCCAATTTCATCGCCGCCCTTCTCGAGGGACGGCCGGCTCTCGGGTTCGGCGAGGATGTCCAGGTAACCGCCTTTGCGTCGCGGACGAGGTCCAATCCGCTCTTCGACGCATCGAAAGTCTCGATCGAGCATCTCGACGTCATCGACGACGACGACATGGCCCGCAAATTTCGGGACTAGACGCGGTGGTCCATTTCGCGGGCCACGTCGACTATCGGCCCGCCTTCAAGCGCTCGGTCTGGGACTGCATCGTCCTCGGGTCCAAGGCGGTCTTCGACGCGGCCCTCGCGGCCCGAGTCCCCCGGATCCTCAACGTATCCTCGATCTGCGCCCTCGGGACCGGATCTCGCCGAGGATACGGCCGCCGAGAAGAGCTCGCCGACGAGACCTGCTCTCCTTACGGCAACTCCGCGTGGCCCACGGCCTTCGCCTCGCCGCGTGAGGCCCTCGCAGCCGTGGAGGCATCCTCGACTGGAGATTACCGCTTCCTCGATCGGATCCGGGTCGCCTACCTCGACGCCAAGCTGGCGGCATGGGAGCTGGCCAAGGCGTACGCCTGCGAGCGCGGACTCGGCGTCGTCACGATATTTCCCGGGACCGCGGTGGGGGCGGGAGACGTCCACTATGCGATCTCGCAGCTCGTGGACAAAGTATGGGAGGGACGGCTCAGGCTTTCGTTCGAAGGCACCACGTCCTTCGTCGCGGCGGGCGACGTCGCCGAGGGGGCTTTGCTCGCGCTCGCGAGAGGAAGGACGGGCGAGGGCTACGTCCTCTCCGGCCACGACGGGGACAATCTCAGCTACGTCGAATTCCAGAGCCTCGTCGCAGCCTTGGCCCGGAAGGAGGGTTGGCTCGCGCAACCCGTGCCCGCCGTGCTGCCGAAGACTCTGCTACTGGGCATCGCCGGCGCCGCCGAAATCGCCCTGCCCAATGGAAGCCTCACCAGGAGCTTCGTCCTTTCAGGAAGCCTGCGCAACGAGTGCACTTCCGCCAAGGCGCGTGCGGAGCTGGGCTACCTGCCGACGACGAGCCTCGAGGCGGCGATACTCGATTGCCGACTCTTCGCCCAGGAGAGGCGCACGGCCAGCGAGCTAGCGCGCCTGCCTTCTTTGGCCGTGGAGCCTCGTTGACCCCGCGCAAGCCGAGTCACCAAGCCACCCGATAGCGAGTGCCGCCCCTTCTCCGCAGAGGCGCGAAGCGCTCGCGATTGTCGGCGAGGAAAGTCTCGTACCGGCTCTCGACCTCCCCGGCCTTCGCGTCCAGCGTTTTCGCCAGCTCGAAGTAGTCTTCGTAGCAGGCTTCCGCGGGGATTCCGGAAAGGTCCACGCTCTTGAGGAAC
>CAWHFT010000184.1:0-4230 GCA_963828175.1 uncultured Spirochaetota bacterium | reverse complement strand
TCTATGTACCTCTACTTGGTTCGGTTGCGCGTATTGCTGATCTTGAGCTTGGTCACGATCATGCCGTTCACCGAGCCTACGAGGCCGCCGACGATTATGCCGAAGGCGGAGCCGGCGACGACGCTGCCCGTCTGGTTGACCGCTACCGCCGCGGCGACGCCCGATAGGGCCACGATCGACTCGAGCGAGAGGTCGATGTTCCCCGACGAGAGGCAGAAGAGCATCACGCAGGATCCATGCCGACCATCGAGAGGGAGAGCATGAGACCGACGAGGTTCGAGGCGGTGAGAAAGAAAGGGACGAAGATCGACAGGGCCACGACGAAGACCAGGAGGGCGATCCAGGTCTTGTCGCGGTCGAATAGTGCCAGGAGGGTCGAGACGGCTCCGCCGCCCCGGCGCTCCGCAAGCATGTGCCTCACTCGTCGAGCCCCATCTCCGAGAGCACCTCGGGGATGTTGTCGCGGGTCATGAGCATGCCCGTGGTGTAGGTCTGCATGGGCGGCGGCTTTCCCTCCGCGATCCAGCGCCACATGAAGAGGGCCGTCTCGAAGCCGTGCCTTTTGGAGGAGATGGTGACCGTCGCGTAGAAGGCCGTGCGTTTGCGCTTGCGGGAATTCGATCAAGGCGGTCGACTGCCCGCCGATGCCCACGGCGACGACGTCGGCGGGCGGGAGGCCGCGGTTCTCGGTTGCCCGCACTCCGCCCAGGACCGTTTCGTCGTTGAGGCCGAAGATCAGCCACTTGCGTATCCTCGGATGCTGGGTGAGCACGATCTGCGCCGCGTTGTAGCCGCTCTCGACGTCGAGCGGCGAGAGCTGCGGGACGGAGAAGACGTTCGCCGGCGGGAACCCGGCGGCCAGGGGCACGGAGATCGTCCCCTCGTTCCGCTCCCTCGCGGTAGTGAGCTCGTCGACGCTGATGGAGATCGCGCCCGCGTCCTCCATCCGCCAGGACCGGGCGGTCATCTGGTCGACGAGGGCTTGGCCGACTGTCGCGCCGATGGTTCGCGACGAGATGCCCATGTAGGGGACCTCGACGATGGGACGGCCGTCCGCGTCGACCAGGCGGTCGTCCACGGCGAACACCTTGAGGCCGAGCTCCTTCGCCTTGACGACTATCGCGGTGCCGAGCATCACGTCGGGGGTGCAGATGATGAAGCCCTGCGCCCCCTGAGCCGCGATGTTGTCGATGGCCGTCAGGACCTTCTCGCCGTCCGTCGCGCCTATCTTGATGACGTCGAAGCCGTAGTCGTTGCCGGCCTGCTCGGCGAACTTCCACTCGTTCTGGAACCATGGCTCCTCGGGCTGCTTGACGATGAAGCCGATCTTGACCCGCGGCTGGGGAGTCGCTGCGAGCGTCGCCGCGAGCAGCAGGAAGAGGACCAAGGAAGCGGCCGTCTTCGGGCGATGCGACATGAAGACCTCCTTTGCGTTCATCCGACGCCGGCTTTCAGCCTTTGTTCACCCCGCGGAAGTTCTGCGGGGATTTCTTCTCCCATTCCTTGAAGACGCGGGAGAAGTAGTAGGGATCGGAGAACCCTACTTGCTCGGATATCTCCTTGACCTCGAGGTCCGTGAAGAGAAGGAGCTCCTTCGCCTTCTCCACCTTCATGCTTTGGATATAGCGATTGGGCGAAAGCCCGACTTGCGCCTTGAATCGGCGCCGAAAATTATCGTAGCTCATGAAGAGGGACTCCGCGATCTGCCTAAGATCGACATCGAGGTCGCAGGCGCGCTCCTCGATCCAGCGCCGTGCCTTGTAAATGGGATCGCCGATGTGCTTGAATTCCTTTTTGTCGTCGATGAGGAAGAAGTCGTTGAGTTCGTCCTCGGCAAGCTCCCTTGCGCCCTCGATCTCGAAGAGCTGGGCGCCCCGGAGGACGAACAGCCTGTCTACCAGGTTCCTGATGTCCTGGGCGTTCACGGGCACCACGATGACGCCCTTGCCCCGGGACTTGAGGTTCCTGAGGATGCCGTCGAAGGCCTCGTACTGCCGGACGCTCATCGACCGCGTGACCGAGTCGAACACGTAATAGTCGCAATCCTTCATCAGTACGCGGGCGATGTCGACGAAGAACCGGCTCGCGGGATCGATGGCTCCGAGAGGCGGGTCGAGAGGGCAGAGCATCTCAAGGCTCTTGAGCAGTTCGGCGGCCTTGCGGCGCATCGTGGACTTGCGGAGGACGCCGTAGAAAGAATACTTGCGCATCGATCCCAGGTAGATGTTGCCAAGGACCGAGAGGGTGTCGATGAGCGCTATCCGATCCCTCACGGCGCCCACGCTGTGCAGGCGATCGGGGGAGGGCGTCCCGGCCGTCGTACAGGATCGAGCCAGAGTCCTCGCGCTCCGCCCCTGCGATGATGTCGACGAGGAGGCTCAGCCGCTCCCTGTTGTCCGAGACCAGGCCGCAGCTCTGCCCCGCCCGCAGGTCGAAGCTGACCTTGTCGAGCATCCGATAACCGTCGGTCGACTTCGAGACGTTTTCCAGCTTGAGGAGCTTCGCGTTGTTCACATGAGGGTCCCTGCTCAGTTATACCATCGATCCCAGCAATTTGGGAGTATTGTCGTCTTCCGCGGCCCGAATCGCCCAAAAAATCCAGGCGAAGGCAGGCTTATTTTATGACGCGCAGCGACACATGGTCAATCGTCAGGGCGACCACGATAAGGAATACGATTCCCTTTACAAGCTGCTGAGTCGCGGGAACGGGGAAGATCATGGGGAGGCACATATCCAGCACGCAGTAGGTGAGCGAGCCGATGATTATATTGGAAAAGCGCGCTTTTGCGCCGCCCGAGATGGGCATGCCGCCCAGAACGAGGGCGATGAGTATTTGGGTCTCGAGCTGGCTTCCGGAGGTTCCCGTTATGGAGCCGACCTTTATTACGTTGATGAAGGACGCGAATCCGGTGATGGCTCCCGATACCATGAAGACGAGGAACTTTAGCAGATCGGGACCGCCTCCCGAGAAGCGCGCGGCCGTCTCGCCCGCTCCAATGGCGCGCAGATCAACCCCAAGGCGCGTAAAATGCCAAACGAGAAACCCAAGGAACAGCATGATCCCCGTTAATAGCAGCTTGAACCATGTTTCATTGAGCATCGTTACGTTCGTAATCGCCGGTACGGGGCCGTTCGTCGTTATGTACTTGCAGAGCCCTCGGAAGAAGTACATGGTGCAAATCGTGACGATAAAGGAAGCGATCTTGAATTTCACGTGGAAGAATCCGTTGAAGGCGCCCATCGCGGCGCCCGCCAGCATAGCGGCGACGACTCCAAGCGCGATGCTGTAGTTCGAGACCCAGCAGAAAATGATCGAAGCCAGTCCGATGATCAGCCTTGCGAGAAATCAGGGCGTCCTACGGTCATTATCATGAAGACGCCCATGGATGAAATCATCAAGACGTAAACCTGACTGAGCATGAGCGAAAGGTTCCTGGGCGTGAGTATCCTTCCACTTGTCAGCAAGGAGAAGACGATGACTATGCCCGCAAAGCCGAACAGCGGCATCAGCCCTCTGAGATACGTATTAGTTCTCTGCATCGCTACCGCGGTCGTCCCGCCCTGCTTATCCATTCCGCAGCTCCATTAGATCATCTTGGTGATGAGGTCTCTTTCGCCAAGATTCTGATTTCGCATAAACTCCCCGTTGATCCTGCCGTCTTTCATTATCAGAATGCGGTCGCTCATGCCGAGCAGTTCCTGCAGCTCTTCGGAGATCATGATGATGGACTTGCCCCTGGCTTTGAGCTCGCTCATGAGCGCGTAGATGTCCGCTTTTACCTTGACGTCGATTCCGCGCGTCGGGCTGTCGAGCACCAGGATATCGGAATCCTTGCCGAGCCAGCGGGAAATCACCACCTTCTGCTTGTTGCCGCCGGAAAGGGCGGATACGTACTGATCTATGCCCGTCATCTTGACGCTCATCAGTTCGGCGTTTTTCTGCGCAAAGCCGTCGAGCCTTCTATCGTTGAGCAGGCCGTGCCTTGATAGGTCAGTTAGGGACGGTTCAGAAGGTGCCGAGAGCGAGTGGCGAACAGCCGTACGCTTGCGCCCCGATCTTGCCGATGCGCAACGCGATCTCGCCTTAGTCGCGATGCGAAGGGGAGATATGGTGACTCTAAATCAGACCAGCTCGCAAATGATCAATCTGCGACCGACCATTCCAGATGGGTACGCTCTGCGCGCAGTTTCTGAGATGAATCAAAAACAATTCTCGGCAGCAGAAGCTGA
>CAWHFT010000183.1:0-5911 GCA_963828175.1 uncultured Spirochaetota bacterium | reverse complement strand
CCCGCGGGCTTAACCTTGGCGGAGGTCGAATGTGGCGAGCTCGGTCGCGCGGGAGGTCCTCGGCCTGATTTCGTCGCCCTTGGGCTTTTTCTTGGCGTCCATGAGCGAAGGAAGGGACTCGGCGCCATGGAGGCCGCCGCCGAACGCGAGGAGCGGGCGTGGCCGGCTTTCTTGCCGCCCAGCTCCCCCTCCAACAAGCCGACGAGGTCTTCGCATTCTTCGCGCACCGCGGCATCGCTCGAGCTTATGCCGCCTCCATAGATGACTTCGTGATCGTCGGACGATCTTGACGAGCTTCCTGAGATCGGCCGCTTGGATGCTCATGCATGCCAGTATAAGCTTCCGGAAGACTTTGTCAAATTCGCCTATCGCTTCTAGAATCCTATGGATGGACTACCTTCAAACCCTCGAGCAGCAGATGGCCTCGCTGCAACGCAAGATCCGGTTACTGCAGGACCTTCGTTTCTTCATGGAGAGTTCGTCGCCCGAGGAGCTCGCCGCCTTTGGGGACGAGCTCGGAGCCGTGGTCACGCCATCCGGCGCGACGCCTCCGCTCCGCCTTGGCGGCCTTGCTGGGCGGTCCGGCGGAGCTCGCCGCTTCCCAAGGAGAAGTCGGCGGCGCCACGGACGACGCCTGCGCGGGTAGCCGTTTCCGCGCCTCCGGGCGCCAGGCCCGAGGCCGAGGCGGGCGGGACGGGAACGGCCGTGCGCGGGACGGGAGCGGCCGCATCGAGCGCGGACGAGGCCGGACCGGAGAGTCGGCCTGGATGGCCGCGCCCTTTTCGGAGCCTTCCATGAAAGCGGTCCCTGCCTCCTCGTTCGTCATGGGCTCCGAGGAGAACGACGCCGAGAAGCCTCCGCACAAAGTCGAGTTGAGCCCGTACAGGATGTGCGACCACTTGGTCACCAACGAGGAATACTCGCTTTTCGTGTCGGTAACCCGCAGTGGTCCAAGGACCGGGCGGATCCTGAGTTCGCGCGACGAGAACTACCTTTCGGATTGGGACCGAACAGGGCTTCCCCGAAGGCAAGGAGAATCATCCGGTCGCTTTCGTTTCCTTCACGCGGCAGGAGCCTTCGCGGCCTGGGCGGGCAAACGCTTACCCGACCGAGGCCGAGTGGGAATGCGCAGCCCGCGGCGGCCTGGTCGGAAAGAAGTTTCCGAACGGCGACTCGATGAACGACAAGATCGCCAATCTGGCCAAGCAGCACCGGGTGCACGACAGCCGTAAGGCAGTTCGAGCCGAATGGCTTCGGCCTGTACGATATGGCCGGCAACTTGTTCGAATGGACTTCGGATTGGTATGGCCCATATGCGCCGCTCGAGGCGAGGGATCCTGCAGGCCCGGTGACAGGCGATTACAAGGTCGTCCGCGGCGGCTCATGGATGTCCGGGGCCGGCGCCCTGCGCGTGAGCGCGCGGGTCGACATGGAGCCTCAGATTTGCGGCCAAGTCGGCATCCGCCTAGCCGAAGGTGGATGAAGCTACAGCGACTCGATCACCTGCGCCATGAGGATCGTCACGTCGTCAGACGCCTCGGTGCCTTCGGTCCAGGCCAGCAAGTCGGACAGGAGCCCGTCTGACAACTCCTGGGCGCCCGAGCCTTGTCGGTCGGCAGCCGATCGCAGGATTCCCTCGCGGCCGAAGAGTGTCCCTTCCGAATCCGAGGACTCGATGACGCCGTCGGTGAAGAGCACGAGGGTGTCGCCGGGATCGAGGACGAGGCTTTTCTCCTTGTAGTCCATGTTCTCCATCATCCCGAGCAGGAACCCCATCGTGGCGAGCTCGATCGAGGTGCCGTCGGCTCTGACGACGAGCTGATTGGGGTGCCCTGCGCTGCAATAGCGCATCTCGAGGCTTTCGATGTCGATGAACGCGGCGAACGCGGTGACGTAGTGGCCGGTCGTGAGAAAGCCGATAAGCGTCTCGTTGAGGGTGGACATCAGGGCCGCCGGCGACTTCGTATTCTTGCTCTCCAAGCCGAAAGAGCTCTTGAACATGGCGGTGACGAGGGCGGGGCCGACGCCGTGTCCGGAGACGTCCGCGATGATCAGGCCGAGGGTCTTTTCGTCGAGCCGCACCACGTCGAAGAAATCGCCGCCAATCGTGTTGAGCGGAATGAATTTGTGCGCGAACTCCAGCGGTGCTTCGTTGGGATAGGAGCGGGGCAGTAGGCTCTTCTGAAGCTCGCTCGCGAGGTTGAGCTCGTCGATGAGCTGCCTATTCGCGCTATCGAGCCGCGCGAGGGTTTCCTTGAGATCTTTGGCTTGCTGCTCCAGCATTTCGTTGGCCGCCGCGAGCTCGAGGGCGCGCTGCTCGGCCATTCTCACGCGGATGTCCTCGAGCCGCTTCACGCGCGCGTCGGAGCGGGCCGCCTCGATATAGCGCTCGTCGGCGAGGCCGAGGCCCCAGGCGGCGGCCGAGGCGGCGTCGGCGGCGCGTTCTCGGCCGAAAGCCTGAGCACGGGCAGGCCCGCCTCTTCGGCCGCCTCCACGAGGCCGGCGTTGGCGCCTGCGTCGCCGACGACGACCACGCAGTCCGCCTCACCCGGTATGGAGCTAGCGGCGAGGATGCAGGCGTGGCCCCTGGACTCGAACCGCTCGGCGACAGGGAGGGCAGAGGCGGGATCCGCGAAAAGGGCGATAATCATCTCTGTTGGCTCGTGAAGACAACTATAGTCGGGGAACCTGCTCCGCGCAACGTTCGCGATCGCGGTTTTCTCTTGTCAGTTCGAGTTCGGGGCTCTACGATGATTAAATACGGTGGAGGAACGGATGAACCATATCTCGAGAAACTTCGTTTCGAGCGACGGACGAGTCTACAAAAGCCATTCTTGGGAGATTCGGCATGGAGGATATCGTCGGGCGGCGCTTCTTGCCGGCAACGGCTTGTGGCCCTCGAAAAAAGAGACTCGGCTCATTTCCTTCCTTATGGAGCGAGGGTTCCGCGTGATCGGTCTCGAGTCGGCATTCGGCTCGCCGGAGCTTCCGAGGACGAGGCTCGGCAGCTTCAGGAAGGCGATCGCTTCTTTCGCGAAGGCCGAGTCTCAGCCTGGCGTGTCGCTGTACGTCATCGCTTCGTCCTTCTCGGGCAGCGCCCTTTTGCCGGTCGCCGCCGAAATGGAGGGCATCGCCGCGTTGGCTCTCATAGCTCCGGTCGTGGAGTTTCCGCCGCCCAAACTCAAGATTCCGTTCTTCTTCCTGAGCGGAGCCCAGCTCGTCGTCAGGCGCGAGGACCTGAGCGGCAGCCCGGAGCTCCTCGAGGACTTCGCGGCCGAAGGAGCCGAAAGCTCGTTTGTCCTGAAATTCCACAAGCACGATCTGCGGACTGTCTCGACGGAAATCTCGGCGGCGCTGGTTCGTCCCCTTGCCCTGCCGACGGCAGCGTTCGCCGGCGAAGACGATCCGTTACTGTCCAAGGCGGGCCTGGATTCCCTGGAGCGCGCGGGGGCGAGGGTCTATTCCTATCCGAGGATCAAGCGCGAGCCCGCCCACGATCGCTATACCGATAATTTTTTCGCCGATCTCGGCTCTTTCCTGGACGACCCGAAGGCCTGAGAGGGCTAACGCTCGCTTCGCTTGGCGAACTGCGTTTAACGCACGCTAACGGGAGCGCTTGACTGCGTGGCATTTCTCTATCACGGAATCGAGGATCCCCACTTCTTTTTGCACTGCAAGAAGGTACGTGGGCAGGCGGTTCTTGTAATCCGAGCAGCATCGCACGATGGCCTCTCGCTCCACGGCGCTGAAGTCGGAGGGAGAAAGGCGGCCAGCCTTCGCGGGCGCTTCAGGCTCGATCGTGGCCTTGGAGCTCTGGCCTTTCGGCTTGGCGGACGGCGAGGCGCGCGATCCGGTCGAGGCGGGAGTGTGTCTTTTGGTCGGCGCGGCGACCGGTGAGGGGGAAGGCCGCGCCGAGGCAGGAGCCTTCGCTGGGGCCGATGCAGTCCGGACGGCGCGGGGGAGCGACTGAGGGGCTGACCTGGCCGTTCCCTCCAGAGCTCGCAATGCGTCGAAGATGCTGGACTCCGCGGCGCTCTCGGGGAGGTTCACGTCGGCGGGGACGCGGGCGATCCTCTCCTCGACGCGGGCCGCGTTAGCGCCCTTGATCAGTCGCTTGCGAGCCACGCGGCTGCTTCCTTCGCGAGTGCGCGATAGTCTTCGGCGCCCGTCGACTTGGGCGCGTAGTCGAAGATCGTCCTCTGCGCGTATTGGCTCTCTTCTATGGCTATGTTCTTCCGTATGGTAGTGGCGAAGAGGCTCGCGCCGAGCTTGTCGCGCAGAAGCTTGGCGATGTCCTGGCTGATGATGGTGCGTTTGTCGAAAAGGGTCATGAAGTAGCGGACGGAAACGAGGGCGGCGTTGTTCTCCCGGGCTTCGACTATCGTCTGGTTCAGGTCGCCCAGGCCCTCCTGGCAGAAGAAGGTCGGCTGGACCGGCACGAGGACATGGGTCGCCGCGAGCAGGGCCGAAACGGTGAACAGGCCGAGGGAAGGGGGCGTATCGATGACGATCAGGTCGAAGGCGTCGGCCAGCTTCGGCATTTCCCTGCGCAACGTCGTGTACGTGGACAGGCTCCTCTCCAGGTTCTCCACGCGGTTGAGCGAGGTGCGCGCGGGCACTATGGAAAGACGCTCTTCCGAGGTCGGCGCGACAGCCTCCTTGAGGCTCGCCTTGCCGGCGTAGACCGAGGATATGTCGGTCGCGAGCTTCTCGTAGTCGACGATATTCCGGGTGAGGTTGGCTTGAGGATCGACGTCAACCATGAGGACGCGCGATCCGGCCTGGGCCCAAGCGGCCGAAAGGGACAGGGCCGTCGTCGTCTTGCAGACGCCCCCCTTTTGCTGGGCGATGCAGAGTACTTTCATCTAGTATCAGTATCGGCAGGCCGGTCCGGACTCTTCAACTACGGCCGGTGTCGCGACTATTGTGCCGCGACTATATCCGATGGACAGCTCAGGAATTCGGCAGCTAGACTGCCAGCCCATGCAACCAGAAGAATTGGCCGAAGGGCTTTCCTTCGTGCTCGACCGGGCTACCGCCTTTCATGGGCGTCTCGCCGGCGCCCTCCTTGTCGCCAATCCGACGGCGGGAGGCTTTACGCGGCCATCCTATTCCAAGCGCCGCCATGCCGAGCTTCTGGCCCTGCGGGAGATGGCGGCCCCGCTGCCGCTCAGGGCAGATCAGGCGAGGCTCGAGCTCGGCCTGACCACGAAGCCGGCCCACGCCGGGGAGCTGGCGCGGGGCTTCTTCGCCGCTTCGCGGGCCTCGGGGCTTAAGGAGGGCGAGTTCCGCCTCGTCATGCCGGCGGGCGGCGACGGTACCTCGCACGAGGTCCTGAGCTCCCTTATGGAGCTGCCGCCCGCGAGAGCGCGGGCATTATGCCGTGCTGCGCCTGCCCTTCGGCACCGGCAACGACGGCTCCGACGGCCGCGACCTGTTCGCCTGCCTCGGCAGGCTGCTCGGGCCCTGCGTCGCCTCGTCCAGGACGGCCATCCTGACGACCCCGAATCCGACGGGCGGCAAGCGCCCGATCTGGTCCTTCAATATCGCGAGCTTCGGCGTCGACGCCTTCATCGCCACATGACCAATAGGCTCAAGACCGTCTTTCCGGGGGACTTCTACAAGCTCTGGGTGGATATCGCGCCGTCTTCTACGACCTCGCCTGGCCGAGCCGCGAGATGGGGCTCAGGGCCTTCTCCGCGACGGGCGCCGTGGCGCGCGATTTCAGCCGCAGACTCCTCCTCCTCGCGATCGGCGCCTCGGGCAACAGACAATACGGATCCAACAAGGCCATCCTTCCCGACGATAACAATGTCTGCGCGGTCTCGCAGATGCCTCTCTTGCGCAAGCTCGCGGCCAAGGGCCCCCTGCAGAAGGGGCGGTCATAAGGGCTTCCCCGAAGCCGACCTCT
>CAWHFT010000182.1:0-8066 GCA_963828175.1 uncultured Spirochaetota bacterium | reverse complement strand
TGAGTTGGTGGGGCGCCTTCGTCTGCGGCGAGGAGACGGCCCTGATCGCCAGCGCCGAGGGCAAGGCGGGCAGGCCGATGCCGAGGCCGCCCTTCCCCGCGCAGCGCGGCTACATGGGCAAGCCGACCAACATCAACAATGTCGAGACCTGGTGCAACGTCCCCCTCATCGTCGCGCGCGGCGGCGAGTACTTCGCGGGCTTCGGGACCGAGCGGAGCGCCGGCACCAAAGTCTTCTCGCTCGTCGGCAAGGCGCGCAACACGGGCCTCGTCGAGCTGCCGCTCGGCACGCCCCTCGACGCTATGATCTACGGCATGGGCGAGGGAGCCGGGCAGCGCAAGAGGATCAAGGCCGTCCAATCAGGCGGTCCCTCGGGCGGCTGCGTGCCCGCCAGCCTGTTCAAGACGAAGATAGACTACGAGGAGCTCGCCAAATTGGGCGCCATCATGGGCTCGGGCGGCATGGTCGTGATGGACCAAGCCAACTGCATGGTCGACGTAGCCCGCTATTTCCTGAGCTTCACGGCCGGCGAGTCTTGCGGCAAGTGCACGGCCTGCCGCGAGGGCACGAACCAGATGCTCCGCATCCTGGAGGGAGTGTCGCGCGGCGAGGCGAACGAGGGCGACCTCGAGCTCCTCGAGGAGCTCGCGCTGACCGCGAAGGACTCGGCGCTCTGCGCACTGGGCCAGGGCGCGGGCAACCCCGTCCTCACGACCCTGAAATACTTCCGCGACGAGTACGAGCGCCATATCCGCGAGAAGCGCTGCGAGGCGGGCGTCTGCGAGAGCCTCTACCTCGCGCTCTGCGAGAACTCCTGCCCGATGCACATGAACATCCCCGGCTACCTGCAGCTGGTCAAGGAAAACCGGATCGAGGAGGCCTTCGAGCTCACGCTCCGCGAGAATCCCCTGCCGGGCACGGTGGGCCGCATCTGCCACTTCCATTGCCGGATGCGCTGCAGGCGCGACCAGCTCGACGAGCCGCTGTCCCAGGGCGAGATCCACCGCTACCTGGCCGACACGATGTACAAGATGGGCCGCGAGCGAGCTGTCTACAACAAGCTGATCAAGGAAAAGCTCCCCGCGACCGGCAAGAAGGTGTCGATCGTCGGAGCCGGACCGGCGGGGCTCACGGCCGCTTTCTATCTTGCGCGGCTCGGCCACGACGTCACCATCTACGACGAGCACGGCGAGGCGGGCGGAATCCCGCGCTGGGGCATTCCCGCCTATCGGCTGCCGAAGGACGTGCTGCAAAAAGAGATCGGGCTCATCAAAAAGCTTGGCGTGCGCTTTGTCTTCAACACGAGGATCGGACGCGACATGTCCTGGGAGCGCCTGGGCGAGATGAGCGACGCCGTCCTCGTTTGCGTCGGCGCCCTCAAGGACATGAGCCTGGGCATTCCCGGCGAGGACCTAAAAGGCGCCGTCCCCGGCTACCAGCTGCTCGAGGAGATCAACTCCGGCAAAAAGCCCTCGATCGGAGCCGAGCTCGTGGTCGTCGGCGGCGGCAACTCCGCCATCGACGTGGCGCGCTCCGCCCTCCGCTCGGGAGCCCGCGTGACGGTAGTCTACCGCCGGGCGCGCGGCGACATGCCCGCCAACGTCGCGGAACTCGAGGGAGCCCTCGAGGAAGGCGTCGCGCTGGTCTGCATGGCCCAGCCGCTGGAAGCCGTAGCCGGCGCCTCGGGTCGCGTCAAGGCCCTCAAGGTCATGAGGATGAAGGCCGGGAGCGTGGACTCGAGCGGCAGGCCCGCGCCGGTCGCCACCGGCGAGAGCTACGAGATCCCCTGCGACACGCTGGTCATCGCGGTAGGCGAACGCGTCGACGCCTCCGGCCTCGAGTCGGTCGGCGCGGCGCTCGCCAAGGACGGCCGAGTCGTCGTCGATCCCTTCTTGTACAAGACCGCCAACGCCAAGTTCTTCGCGGCCGGCGACGCGGTCACCGGTCCCGCCACGGCGTCCGAGGCCATGGGCCAGGCCAAGACAGCGGCGGCCGCCATCGACGCGGCGCTGATCGGCGTCGCTACCGAGGCGGCAGTCGCGGCCGCGACCGCCCGGTTCGAGGGGCTGTTCAGGAAGTTCGAATACGGCATGGAAGTGCCTCTGGCGCCCGCCAAGGCCAAGATGAGCCTGGCGCGCAAGCTGCCGGCCGAAGAACGGCGCGGCAATTTCGTCGAGATATCGCAGGGCTTCACGGGAGAGCAGGCCAGGGTCGAGGCGGAGCGCTGCCTCCGCTGCGACGTGAGGCAGAACGCGCGGAAGCCTATGGGCGTCAGCGACGCCCTGCGGGCGTCAGCCGCAAACGCCCTTCGCGCGGCCGCCGAGGCGAAGCGAGCCTCGGCGAAGGCGGAAGCGGCTGATTCGGGGAGGTCGTCATGAGCGGTAAGATGATAGCCATAACGGTCGACGGGGCCTCGGCCCTCGTGGACTCGAGCTCGAGCCTCCTCGATGCCTGCGCGGCGGCGGGGGCCAAAGTGCCCACGCTATGCCATCTCCAGGATGTTTCGTCCAACGCGTCCTGCGGGCTCTGCGTCGTCGAAGTCGAGGGCGCCAAATCCCTCATGCGCTCGTGCGTCGGCACGGTCACCGAGGGCATGAAGGTGTCCACGGCCTCGCCGAGGGTCCTGCGCTCTCGGCGCAACGCCGTCGAGCTCCTTCTCGCGAACCACCCGGCCGACTGCCTGACCTGCGCGCGCTCCGGCTCCTGCGAGCTGCAGGACGCCGCGCGCACCCTCGGCATCCGGGACATCCGCTTTCCGCGCACCCGGAAGGCTCCCGAGCTCGACGCCTCGACCGACGGTCTCGTGCGCGACAACGACAAGTGCATCCTCTGCGGCCGCTGCGTGTCCGTCTGCTCCGAAGTCCAGGGCGTCTCGGCCATCGGCTTCGCCGGACGCGGCATCCGCACGCGCGTCTCGGCCTTCATGGACCGCGGCCTCGCCTCCAGCCCCTGCGTACAGTGCGGCCAATGCTCGGTGGTCTGCCCCACGGGCGCCATCACCGAGCACGACGAGACCGACGAGCTCTGGCGCGCCCTGGCCGAGCCGGATGGGACCGTCGTGGTCCAGACGGCGCCGGCGATCCGCGCCTCGCTCGGCGAGGCACTCGGCATGGCTCCCGGCAGCCTGGTCACGGGCAAGATGACCGCGGCGTTGCGCCGCCTCGGCTTCGACAAGGTCTTCGACACGCAGTTCACCGCCGACCTCACCATCATGGAAGAAGGGAGCGAGCTCATCCAGCGCCTGACAAAGGGCGGAGTGCTCCCGATGATCACGAGCTGCTCGCCGGGCTGGATCAACTTCATCGAGTATTTCTATCCCCAGCTCCTGCCCCACCTCTCCACGTGCAAGTCGCCCCAGCAGATGTTCGGCGCCATCGCCAAGAGCTACTACGCCGAGAAGGCCGGCATCGACCCGGCGAAGATGCGGCTCGCCTCGATCATGCCGTGCACCGCCAAGAAGCACGAGGCTAGGCGGCCCGAGATGCGCGGCGCCTGGGACTATTGGCGAGCGAAGGGAGCGGCCGGCGCGACCGACGGCAGCGAACCCTATTACGACGTCGACTGGGCCCTCACGACCCGCGAGCTCGCGAGGATGATCACCAAGGCGGGCATCGACATCGAGCGCCTGCCCGAGGAGGACTTCGACGATCCGCTCGGCAGGTCGACGGGCGCGGCGACGATATTCGGCACGACGGGCGGCGTCATGGAGGCGGCCCTCAGGACCGTCTACGAAGTCGTCACCGGGAAAAGTCTGCCCTCCCTGGACTTCGAGGCGGTGCGCGGGCTCGAGGGCATCAAGATGGCCGAAGTGGACCTCGCCGGCACCAAGGTCAGGGTGGCCGTGGCGCATACCCTCAAGAACGCGCGCGTCCTTCTCGACGAGATCGCCGCGGGCACGAGTCCCTACCACTTCATCGAGGTGATGACCTGCCCCGGAGGCTGCATCGGCGGCGGCGGCCAGCCTGTGCACGTGGACAAGGCCAAGCGCCTTGCGCGCAACCAGGCCATTTACGTGGAGGACAAGAGGCTCGAGCTTCGCAAGTCCCACGACAACCCGGCCGTCAAGGCTCTCTACGCCGAATTCCTCGGCGAGCCGCTGGGCCACCTTTCGCACGAGCTCCTGCATACGAAGTACGAGCGGAGGGCTCCGTAAGCCGCGCCGATAGACAGGGTCGGGCGATATCCGCTATATACGGTCTATGCGCTTCGACGCCGTGGCCTTCGACCTCGACGGGACTCTGTATCCGTCTTATCGCATCTACGCGCTGGCTTTTCCGCAAATGCTGGCGAAGGCGAGGAGCCTCGACGCCTTCAACCGGACGCGGAGGAAGCTGCGAGCCTCGGCCTTCGATCCCGCCCAACGCGGCGGCGGCCCCGTCGGCGCGGCTTCCGCAGAGGCGAACGCCACGGCATCAGCAGGGACCGCTTTCCGCGCGGCCCAGGCTGAGCTCGTGGCGAAGCGGCTAAGGATCGATCCCGAGCGCGCCGCCGCGATGATCGACCGCGACTTCTACCGAGGCGTCGAGGAGCTCTTCTCGCGGGTCAAGCCCTTCCGCGGGTTGGCGTCGGCCCTGGACGCGATCGCGGCCGCGGGGCTCCGCCTCGCCCTGCTCTCCGACCTCCCGCCGCTGCGCAAGCTCGAGCTCCTCGGCCTTTCCGGCCGCTTCGAGTTCGCGCTCTGCTCCGAGGATTCAGGCTACCTCAAGCCAGCTCGGCCGCCCTTCGCCATGCTCGCCTTGCGCTTTGGCCTCGTGCCCGCTCGGATCCTCTATGTCGGCAACTACCCCGCCATCGATGTCGCGGGCGCCAAGGCTGCCGGCATGTCGGCGGCCATCGTCTCGCTGCGCCGAGTTGGGGGCGCGGACCTGTCGTTTTGGAATTGGCGTACTCTCGTGAAGTTTGCGACGAGCTGAGTGCTGCTAATGAAAACTCCAGGCCGGGCATCGAGCCCGGCCTGGAGCGTTCGTGAATCTAGGTCAGCGACTCATTGGCCAGCGATCGAGAAATTCTCGATGGAGAAATTAAACGTTTCATTTAGATCATAAAAATTGTAGTAGTTTGTGGATCCCTTGGAAGGCGCAGTAAGGGTAAACGTCTCATAGCCAGTTGACCCCACCGAAGACTGTTGACTCCCGGAGAGTTGAGTTCCGAGGAAAAGTAGAGGAGCTGGGACGCCGCCGACATAATTGACGGTCAAAGTCACCGTAGAGCCCGCCGTAGCGTAGATAACGCCCCCGAACCCATCGCTCCCTGTAGGTGCACTCGGGTCGGGACCAAAAATAATGCCCGTGCTCGAACCGGCCGTATCACTGACCTGCACAATAGTGTTGGTTGTGCTCTCTGCTGTAACACCAATTTGTGCTGGTGGCGTACCCCCCGTGTATATGGCTGATTCCACTCCCCCCACTGTCGCAGACAATCCAAAGTAATAGGTCGCTCCGACGGTGAGTCCTGATACTATTGTTGCGTACACTCCCGTGAAGGAGCTCAGCTTGGTCGACGACGTGGTAACTGGCGAGGTCGAATAGTATAAATTGTACGACGTCCCGACGGGCGCACCAGGCACTGGAGCCCAATTAACAAATAGATACCCCGCGCCCACACCGCCAGTATCTTGTCCGCCAGGATCATTGATGTTTAACTCGTTCGGTTCGGAACTTGGCGTAGCAGCTGTGTAGGGACTAGGCGCGCTTTCCACTCCACCTATGACTGCGGTCACTTCAAAAGCATACGGTGTTGCGTTAGTTAGGCCGGTCACCGTCGCCGTCGTCAGGCTCGTGCCGCTCACCGCGGTCGAATATGCCCCAAATACGAGGTTTGGATAGCTGCCCGTGACTGTGGTATACTTTACGTTGTAAGTGACCGCAGTCATAGGTGGAGTGGAAAGCGCGCCTAGTCCCTACACAGCTGCTACGCCAAGTTCCGAACCGAACGAGTTAAACACTTATGATCCTGGCGGACAAGATACTGGCGGTGTGGGCGCGGGGTATCTATTTGTTAATTGGGCTCCAGTGCCTGGTGCGCCCGTCGGGACGTCGTACAATTTACTCTATTCAACCTCGCCAGTTACCACGTCGTCGACCAAGCTGAGCTCCTTCACGGGAGTGTACGCAACAATAGTATCAGGACTCACCGTCGGAGCGACCTATTACTTTGGATTGTCTGCGACAGTGGGGGGAGTGGAATCAGCCATATACGCGGGGGGTACGCCACCAGCACAAATTGGTGTTACAGCAGAGAGCACAACCAACACTATTGTGCAGGTCGGTGAATAAGGCCGGTTCGAGCACGGGCATTATTTTTGGTCCCGACCCGAGTGCACCTACAGGGAGCGATGGGTTCGGGGGCGCTATCTACGCTACGGCGGGCTCTACGGTGACTTCCACAATCAAAGATATCAGGGCGGCGTCCCAAGCTCCTTTACTTTTCCTCGGAACTCAACTCTCCGGGAGTCAACAGTCTTCGGTGGGATGAACTGGCTATGAGACGTTACCCCTCTCTGCGCGCTCCAAGGGATTCCACAAACTACTACAATTTTTATGATCTAAATGAAACGTTTAATTTCTCCGTCGGAATTTCTCGATCGCTGGCCAATGAGTCGCTGACCTAGATTCACGAACGCTCCAGGCCGGGCTCGATGCCCGGCCTGGAGACTTCATCAGCAGCACTCAAGCTCGTCGCAAACTTCACGAGAGTACGCCAATTCCAAAACGACAGGTCCGCGCCCCAAACTCGGCGCAGCGAGACGATGGCCGCCGACATGCCGGCAGCCTTGGCGCCCGCGACATCGATGGCGGGGGTTGTTGCCGACATAGAGGATCCGAGCCAGCCTCGACTCCGAAGCGCAAGGCGAGCATGGCGAAGGGCGGCCGAGCTGGCTTGAGGTAGCCTGAATCCTCGGAGCAGAGCGCGAACTCGAAGCGGCCGGAAAGGCCGAGGAGCTCGAGCTTGCGCAGCGGCGGGAGGTCGGAGAGCAGGGCGAGGCGGAGCCCCGCGGCCGCGATCGCGTCCAGGGCCGACGCCAACCCGCGGAAGGGCTTGACCCGCGAGAAGAGCTCCTCGACGCCTTGGTAGAGTCGCGGTCGATCATCGCGGCGGCGCGCTCGGGATCGATCCTTAGCCGCTTCGCCACGAGCTCAGCCTGGGCCGCGCGGAAAGCGGTCCCTGCTGATGCCGTGGCGTTCGCCTGTCCGGAAGCCGCGCCGACGGGGCCGCCGCCGCGTTGGGCGGGATCGAAGGCCGAGGCTCGCAGCTTCCTCCGCGGTCCGGTTGAAGGCGTCGAGGCTCCTCGCCTTCGCCAGCATTTGCGGAAAAGCCAGCGCGTAGATGCGATAAGACGGATACAGAGTCCCGTCGAGGTCGAAGGCCACGGCGTCGAAGCGCATAGACCGTATATAGCGGATATCGCCCGACCCTGTTTATGGGCGCGGCTTACGGAGCCCTCCGCTCGTACTTCGTATGCAGGAGCTCGTGCGAAAGGTGGCCCAGCGGCTCGCCGAGGAATTCGGCGTAGAGAGCCTTGACGGCCGGGTTGTCGTGGGACTTGCGAAGCTCCAGCCTATTGTCCTCCACGTAAATGGCCTGGTTGCGCGCAAGGCGCTTGGCCTTGTCCACGTGCACAGGCTGGCCGCCGCCGCCGATGCAGCCTCCGGGGCAGGTCATCACCTCGATGAAGTGGTAGGGACTCGTGCCCGCGGCGATCTCGTCGAGAAGGACGCGCGCGTTCTTGAGGGTATGCGCCACGGCCACCCTGACCTTGGTGCCGGCGAGGTCCACTTCGGCCATCTTGATGCCTGAGAGCCCGCGCACCGCCTCGAAGTCCAGGGAGGGCAGACTTTTCCCGGTGACGACTTCGTAGACGGTCCTGGAGGCCGCCTCCATGACGCCGCCCGTCGTGCCGAATATCGTCGCCGCGCCCGTCGACCTGCCGAGCGGATCGTCGAAGTCCTCCTCGGGCAGGCGCTCGATGTCGATGCCCGCCTTGGTGATCATCCTCGCGAGCTCGCGGGTCGTGAGGGCCAAGTCGACGTCGTAATAGGGTTCGCTGCCGTCGGTCGCGCCAGCCA
>CAWHFT010000181.1:0-7173 GCA_963828175.1 uncultured Spirochaetota bacterium | reverse complement strand
TGATTGCTCCTTCCTGCTGACCCAATTGACGATGTCGGCCTACTACGCCCTCGCCTCCCTCGGCCTCTGCGCGCTGATGGGCTATGCGGGGCAGATATCCCTCGGGCAGGCCGGCATTCTTCGCGATAGGCGGCTACGCTTCCTCCTTCATAGCGACGCGAAACCTCGCGTCCGTCGCCGCCGACCCCCTTCGCTAAATTCGCTCGACGCCGCGGGCCTCCTGACGCGGGGCGCCGATCCCTACGGCAATGCGCTGCTCTCCCTCAATCCCTGGATCGCCTGCCTCGGCGCGATCCTTCTTGCGGCGGGATCGCGGCGCTGATCGGCACGCCGGTGCTGAAGCTGAAGGGCCACTACCTCGCGATGGCGACCCTCGGCTTCGGCCTCGTCATCGAGAGGATCGTCCGCGGGACCAAGGCTTTCGGCGGCGCCGACGGCCTCTCCAACGTCCCGGCTTTCCCGCTCTTTGCCCGGACTTCGTAGTCACCGGTGGGCGCGCCGCGCGCGTCCGAACTTCACGATCTCGTGGGTGATCCTCGCCCTCGGCCTCCTCGCCCTCGTCAACCTCGTCGGCTCGCGCGCGGGCCGCGCTCTGCGCTCCCTCCACGACGGCGAGGAAGCGGCCGCCGCGACGGGCGTCGACACCGCAAAGTACAAGCTCAACGTCTTCGTCCTCGGGGCGGTCTACGCGGCCGTCGCTGGCATCCTGCTCACGCATTACAACGGCAGCATCGGACCCGGCGAGGCCAACGTGATCAAGTCCGTCCGGTACGTCGCGATCGTCGCGGTCGGCGGGATGGCCAACCTCACGGGCACGCTCGTCGCGGGGCTGGCCCTCAATTTCCTGTCGCTGCGCGGCGTGTTCGGCAGCTACGACGACGCGGTCTTCGGCATCGTGCTCATCCTCGTCATGCTCTTCGCGCCCGACGGCCGGGCTTTCATGGCCAAGGCGGGCGCCGCATTGGCCGCACGCACGGCCGCTCGCGGCCGCCGCGTCAATAACGGCCGTGGCGAAGGTACGGGCCGATGAGCCTCCTCGAGGTAACGGCCCTTTCGCGCTCGTTCGGCGGCCTCCGGGCGGTCGACGGACTAGGCTTCGCGGCCGAGCGGGATCGCATAACGGCCGTCATAGGTCCCAACGGCGCGGGCAAGACCACGCTCTTCAACCTCATCGCCGGCAGCCTCACTCCCGATTCGGGAACCGTGGTCTTCGACGGCGCCGACATCACGGGACAGAAGCCCCACCGCGTCGCCCGGCAAGGGATCGCCCGGACCTTCCAGTCGATCAAGCTCTCGCGCGGGATGACCGCGCTCGAGAACGTGATGCTCGGCCGCCACGTGCGCAGCCGCGCGGGATTCCTCTCGGGCATGCTCGCCGCTCCGTGGACGAGGGCCGAGGAGCGTTCGATCCGCGAGGAGGCGTTGAAGGCCGTCGAGCTGCTCGGCATCGCCGAGTACCGCGATAGGGAGACGGGCACCCTCCCCTTCGGCATCCAGCGGTCGGTCGAGCTAGCGCGGGCCATCGCGGCCGAGCCCAAGCTCCTGTTGCTCGACGAACCGGCCTCGGGCCTCAACATCCGCGAGACGCGCGGCCTTTCAGAGCTCATCTCGCGGATCCGCGGCATGGGCATCGCCATCCTCGTCGTCGAGCACGACATGTCCCTCGTGATGGACATATCCGACGAGGTGGTGGTCCTCAATTTCGGGTGCAAGATCGCCCAAGGCAAGCCCCGCGAGATCCAGAGCGAACCGGGAAGTGATCGACATCTACCTCGGAGAGGGCGATGCTTAGGGCGCGCGCCGATCATGCTTAAGGCGCGAAGTCTCGAGGCCGGCTACGGCGACCTCAAAGTCCTGAAGGGCGTCTCGCTCCACGTCTTTCCCGGCGAGATCGTCGCGATCATCGGGGCCAACGGTGCCGGGAAGTCGACCCTCCTGGGCAGTCTCGCCGGTCTCGTGAAGCCCTCCGCCGGCAGTATCATCCTCAAGGGCGAGGACGTCACCGGCGCGAGACCCGAGCGGATCCTCGAGCGGGGCTGCTCGCTCGTACCCGAAGGGCGCAAGCTCTTCGCCCCCATGACCGTCCTGGAGAATCTCGAGCTCGGCGGCTACGCCATCCGGCGCCGCTATGGCGGCCGACTGGGCAGGAAGGAGTCGGAGGCCGATCTCGATGCGGCCTTCGAGCTTTTCCCGCGGCTTGAGGAGAGGAAGCGTCAGCTCGCCGGCACCCTCTCCGGCGGCGAGCAGCAGATGCTCGCGATCGCGAGATCGCTCATGTCTCGGCCCGAGCTCATCATGCTCGACGAGCCCTCGATGGGCCTCGCGCCGCTGGTGATCCGCGACATCTTCGCGGCCATCGTCGCGTTGAGCGCGCGCGGCAAGACGATCCTCGTCGTCGAGCAGAACGCGAAGGCCATCCTCAAGATCGCGAGCCGCGGCTACGTCATGGAGACGGGGAGTCTGGTTCTCGAAGGGACGGGTCCCGAGCTCCTCGCCAACCACGACGTTCAGCGCGCCTACCTCGGCAAGGAATACAGCTCAATCGCAGACGAACGGGAGGCTCCATGACGCAGATCGACTCATACGAGAGGATCGACCGCGAGGACCTCGAGCAGGTCCAGATCGAGCGGCTCCAGGCGACCCTCAACCGCGCCTGCCAGAACGTCGCCTTCTACCGCGAGAGCTTCGAGCAGGGCGGCATCGACATCGCCGCGATCAAGTCGCTCGGGGACCTGGCCGAGCTCCCCTTCACGACGAAGGACGACCTGCGGGCGAGCTATCCCTACGGCATGTTCGCGGTGCCGCTCAAGGACATCGTCCGCATCCACTCGACCTCCGGCACCACGGGCAAGCCCGTCGTCGTCGGCTACACCGCGGCCGACATCGCCGTGTGGGCCGGTCTCGTCGCGCGGGTCCTTCGTGCCGCCGACGTGACCGAGCACGATCTCGTGCAGATCGCCTTCAACTACAACCTGTCCTCCGCGGGCCTCGGCTTCCACTACGGGGCCGAGAAGATCGGCTCCTCGGTCGTCCCGTCCTCGGGCGAGAGCGTGGGCCGCCAGGTCACTGTCATGCGCGACTACAAGACGACCGCTCTCGTCGGCACCCCCAGCTACGCCCTCCGCATCGCGGGCTACCTGCGCGAGCAGGGCATCCGCCCCGACGAGCTGCGCCTCCGCACGGGCCTCTTCGGCGCCGAGAGCTGGAGCGAGGCCATGCGCGGCGAGATCGAGCGCGGCCTCGGGCTCAAGGCCTACGACAACTACGGCCTCACCGAGCTCATCGGCCCGGGCGTGGCCTACGAGTGCTCCGAGCGCGACGGCCTGCATGTCAACGAGGATCACTTCATCATGGAGGTCGTCGATCGCGCGACGCTGAAGAGCCTGCCGCCCGGCGAGGAGGGCGAGCTCGTCTTCACGACGATCTCCAAGCAGGGCTTCCCCCTGATCCGGTATCGGACCGGCGACGTCTCCTCGATCATGGAGGGCCCGTGCCCCTGCGGTCGCACGCTCGCCCGGATGCGCCGCGTCTCCGGACGCGTCGACGACATGATCATCGTGGATGGCGTCAACATCTTCCCCTCCCAGATCGAGGACACGCTTCTCAAGACGCCCGGCATTGCGCCTCGCTACCGCATCGTCGTCGACCGCGTTGCCGGCGTGGACAGCGTCGAAGTGCAGACCGAAGTCTCGGAGGGCTTCCCCGACTTCGACGAGGCCGCCAAGGTCGAGGGCTTGCGCCGCGGCCTCGTCGCCCGCCTCGAGGAGACCCTCGGCATCCGCGCCAAGGTGAGCTTCGTCGAGGCCAAGAGCATCGAGCGCTCCGAGGGCAACAAGCTCAGGCGCGTCGTGGACAATAGGCCGCGGTAGGTTGGGACCATCCCCAATACATCCAGGCTGGCCAATCGACTTCGGCCCTTCTTGAGGACATGGGCTTCGGTTGTGCGACGACCTTGGGCCTGGAGACCTTAGCAGGCTGCTGACAAAGTCCGATTTTTCGCCAACACAGGCAGAGGTCTGATAGAATTCCCTCGGGTGGAGGGAAACACGATGATCGGAACGCCGGAACACGACGACCTTTTTATGTACAACGTGAGCGCGGAGCAGTTCGTCCCCGAGGATCATCCCCTCCGTCGTATTCGTCCGATCATCGATGCCAGGAAGATCAGGAAACTCGCACGACCTTTGTATTCGAATACGGGCCGACCCTCGATCCCACCTGAGCAGTTGTTCCTGGCCCTGGTAGCAGGCTACGTCATGGGCATCACGAGCGAGAGGAAGATCGTCATGCAGCTCAACTGCGACATGGCTTTCCGCTGGTTCGTCGGGCTGGGCATGAACGGCAAGGCGTGGGACGCGTCAACTTTCAGCCAGAACCGCCGAAGACGCTTCGACAAGTCAGGATTCATGGAGAAGCTTTTTGACGATACGGTGAGGACGGCGTTGAAAGAAGGCTTGGTGAGCCTGCACGCGAGCGCTGACGGTACCTTGGTTCGCGCCAATGCAAGCTTCAAGAGCTTCGCTCCCATCGAGGTCGCTCAGAGCGCTGAGGAGTTCAAGGAAAGCCTCCGCGCCGAAGATCATTCAGAAGACGAGAAGCTAGATGCCGGCAACGGCCCTGCGACGACAGCCGACAAGGACAAGGGCAATCCCAGCGTCGACTTCCGCGGTGAGAAGCGCGGCAACAAAACGCACCGATCGACGACCGATCCTGATTGCCGGTTCGTGTCCAAGGGCTCAAGCGGCACAGGTGCCTATCCCGGATATACGGTGAATGCGGTCATGGAGAACAGGAACCGCTTTCTGGTCGGGGTCAACGTCGAGGTCTTCCAGGGGCCGGCTTCTGAGACTGAAGGATGCATCGCGATCTTGGATCGCGCCAAGAAGAAGCTGGGTTATGTGCCAAGCACACTTGGAGCCGACAAGGGCTATTTCGCAGAGGGATTCATCAACAAGCTGTTCGACCGCACCATCGAGCCCCATGTTGCGGCCCAGGATCGAGGAAAGGCCGATGCGCATCGGCGGGTAAGGATGCGGCAACGGGGCCAAGGCTATCAACTCTCCCAAAGGAACCGAAAGAAGATAGAAGAACTCTTCGGAGAGGGTAAGGACAATCACGGGCTTCGCAGGGTCCGCCGGCGTTTCCTTGATCGGGTCGGACAGGAGGTCCTCTTGATAGCTACGGTGCTGAACTACAAGCGCCTGGCGGCGGTGGGAGCCAGGGCATGAGGCTAAAAGTGGGCATGAAGGGGGCAATGTTCCCCGTGGGGAATATCCCTCAGGGCTAGCCCGGGAACCACATCTCCCTAACTGAAAACAAAAACAGCGGCATTTCCTTAGGAAATGAGCACGATATGCCTGTTTGTCAGCAGCCTGTTAGGCCATTCTCGCTTTCCCCCTTCACGGAAAGCAATGCATCGATTATCCTTGCGCGACGGCCCATAAGCCGGACGTCGACAGAGAGGTCCTTACGATGGCATCCGATGAAGTCGTACTCTTGGGGGACGAAGCGATTGCCTTGGGCGCCGTGCACGCCGGCCTGGGCGCGGCCTACGGATATCCGGGCACGCCCTCCACCGAGATCCTCGAGTATCTGCTCGGCCTTTTCGAGGCGGGCAAAGGACCCCGCGCGGCCTGGTGCGCCAACGAGAAGACCGCCTACGAGGAGGCCCTCGGAGCGTCATTCTCCGGCGTTCGCGCCCTCGTCACGATGAAGCACGTCGGGCTCAACGTGGCCGCCGACCCCTTCGTCAACTCGGCCCTCGTCGCGATCAAGGGAGGCCTCGTCCTCGCCGTCGCCGACGATCCGGGCATGCACAGCTCGCAGGACGAGCAGGACTCGCGCTACTACGCCGAGTTCGCAGGTGTCCCCTGCCTCGAGCCAACGAACCAGCAGGAAGCCTACGAAATGACCCGCGAGGCGTTCGACCTCTCCGAGCGCTTCGAGGTTCCCGTGATGGTCCGCATCACCACTCGCCTCGCCCACTCGAGAGCCGGAGTCGCAACGAGCGCGTCCCGTCCCGGCAACCCCTTGGGGAAAACCAGCAACAAGGCCGCATGGACGCTGCTGCCCGCCAACGCCCGCAAACGCTACGACCGGCTCTGCGGCATTCAGACCGAGATCGAGGCATGGTCGGAGGGCTCGCGTTGGAACTCCGGGGATGTCGCCGCGAAGGTGGCCTCCGGCTCCGCGCCCTTCGCCATCGTCACCGGGGGCCTCGGGCGCAATTACTACGAGGAGAACCTCGCCGACCTCGAAGCTGCCCTCGGCCTCGGCCGCCTGCCTGCGCGCCTCCACGTCGGCGCCTACCCGCTGCCCGCGGCCAAGATCTGCGAGCTCGCCGCCGCGAACCAGCGCATCCTCGTCATCGAGGAGGGCGCGCCGCTCATCGAAAAGGCGATCCGGGGCATGCTGCCGACCGGGATCGAGGTCGCGGGCAAGCTCGACGGCAAGCTGCCGCGCACGGGCGAGCTCAACCCCGACAGCGTCCGCGCCGCTCTGGGCCTCGTGCCGCGCCCGAGCGTCGCGCTCGAGGCGCCGAAGCTGCCCAACCGGCCGCCCCAGCTCTGCGCGGGCTGCCCCCACGCCGACAGCTTCGCCGCCGCAGCCAAGGCCGTCGAGGGCCTGCCGCTGTCCGCCATCTTTGCGGACATCGGCTGCTACGCCCTCGGCGCCCTCCCGCCCTTCGGCGTGCCGGAGGCCCTCGTCTGCATGGGCGCGTCCATCGGGATGGCCGTCGGCGCAGCCGAGGCCGGCTACCAGAACGTCATCGGCTTCATCGGCGACTCGACTTTCCTGCACTCCGGCGTCACGCCGCTCATCGACGCGGTGTCGCGCAAGGCGCCGGTCACGATCGTCATCTTGGACAACTCGATCGTCGCGATGACCGGCGGCCAGAAAACCATCCTCCCGTCGGAGCGTCTCGAGGAGATCGTCAAGGCGGTCGGCGTCGAAGCCGCCCACGTCGCGGTCATCGACGCGTCGCGGGCCGCTGCGGAACAGAACGTCGCGGTCTTCCGCCGCGAGCTCGCCTACCGCGGGCCCTCGGTCATCATCGCCCGGCGGGAGTGCCTCGAGGCGATAAAAGCGAAAAAGAAAAAAGGTGCTACGGCGGTCGTCGCCGCGGCCGCCGCGGCCTGCGGTGCGGAGGAGGCCGAATGACAGCAATACATC
>CAWHFT010000180.1:0-10037 GCA_963828175.1 uncultured Spirochaetota bacterium | reverse complement strand
ACCCTGATCCTCCTCGGCAAGTCGCTGGAGGCCCGGTCACCAAGGGCCAGCACCTCCGAGTCCATCAAGACGCCTCATGGGGCTGGCAGCCCAAGACCGCCACCGTCGTCCACGACGGCAGGCGAGATCGAGATCCCGATCGACGAGGTCGAGGCCGGTGCGACGCCGGTCCTGGTCAGGCCCGGCGCGACAGGTGCCCGTTCGACGGCGACATCCTCGGCGGCCACAGCGCGGTCGACGAGTCCATGCTCACCGGGGAGAGCATGCCCTGTCGAGAAGGGTCGCCGGCGTCCGCGAGGTCGTCGGCGCGAGCATGAACGGGAACGGCAGCTTCACCTTCCGGGCGACTAAGGTCGGCGCGGATACGATGCTTTCGCGGATCATCAAGCTCGTCGAGGACACCGCCAGGGCTCGAAGGCGCCAAATCAGCCACTCTGGCCGACGTCGTTTCCGGCGTCTTTCGTGCCCATCGTCTTCGGCGTGGCGAGCTCGCGACCGCCGGAACATCAGCTTATCCTGGGGCACACCGCCGTCTTCGCGCTCACCGTCTTCGTCGCCAGTGCTGACGGATGACCTGCCCCTGCGCCCTGGAGCTGGCCGAGCCCACCGCCATCATCGTCGGCGCCGGCAAGGGCGCCGAGCATGGAGTGCTGATCGAGTCGGGGGGCAGCCCTCGAGTCGGCGCACAAAATCGACGCCGTCGTCTTCGACGAGCGCGGGCGCCGTCGCGAGGGCAGAGCCCCAGCTGGTCCGACATAGTCGCCTTTCCGGAGCTCGGATCAGCTCAAGGAACTTGAGCCGGAGCTCTCCGGGCTTCTTTCGCCTCACCGCCTCGGGCAAGAAGGCCTCGGAGCACCCGCTGGGCGAAGCGATCCTCCGCGCGGGCGCCGAGCGGGGCACAACTACTAATAAGAAGCCACGACTCCGACTCGTCCGGGCCACGGCATCATCCCGCATATAGCGGACAGGCGGTACTGCTCGCAACGCCGGCGCCTCCTCGCCCAGGGAGTGAATCCATCGGCCCTGGCCGGCGCGGGGGCCGACGTCAACCACCTTGCGGCGAGGGCAAGTCCCCGATGGTATAGCGGAAGACGGGAGTTCGCCGGCCTCGTCGCCGTCTCCGACCCGTGAAGAATCCAGCGCTAAGGCGATCGCGGCACTGCACGAGATGGGCGTCTCCGTCGGCGATGATCACCGGCGGTTCATGACGACCGCCGAAGCGATCAGCCGAGCAGGTCGGCATCGACTCGGGTCTGCCGAAGTCCTCCGCGGCAGTCGGCCGAAGTGAAGAACCGCCGCGGCGGGCAGGAAGGTCGCGATGGTCGGCGACGGCGTCGACGACGCCCCGCGCTCGCACAGCCGACGTCGGGATTGCCATCGGCTCGGCACGGACGTGGCCATGGAGAGCGCCGACATCGTCCTCATGAGGAGCGACGTCATGGACGTCGCCGCGGCGGTCGAGCTGTGACCACCGTTATACGGAGGCGTGAGCAGATCTGTTTTGGGCTTTCGGCTACGACGTGCTCGGCATACCCATGGCTCCGGCATCCTGTACGCCTTCGGCGGCATTGCTCGACCCCATCCTCGCAGCAGCCGCAATGTCGATGACTCGGTCTCCCGTCCTGACGGAACGCATTGCTACCTAAAGGGCTTCGGTCCATCGCGTAGATTCTTACGCGAAATCAAGGAAATTGTTTGTATCGGTTCGCCTTCGGCAATTGCATGACGTTTGCGGAGGTAGTGTATGAAGAAGACGCTTTCCATCGAGGGATGAGCTTAACCATTGCGCCGCGCACGTCAAGGAAGCCTTCGACCGGCGTGTCCGGCGTCGAGAGCGCGGACATGAGCCCTCGAGAAGAAGAGCGCCATGTGACGGCGGCGGCTTCGACGACGCGGCCCTAAAGGCGGCTGTCGCCGAAGTCGGCTACGAAGTGGTCAGCGATTGATTAAGGACGGCATGCCCGCGAAAATACTCGTCGCCGACGATGAGGAGAAGATCGCCGAGATGGTGGCAGCTACCTCGAGGCGGCCGGATTCGAGGTTATCCTCGCCTTCGACGGCTTTCGGGCGCTCTCTCTCTTCAAGAGCGAGGCGCCCGATTGCCTCGTCCTCGACATCAACATGCCGGTGATGGACAGCCTGGAGGTCAGCGCGGGAAGCCCGCAGAAGCTCGACCGTGCCGATCATCCTGCTCACGGCCCGAGCGGACGAGGTGGACCGCGTCGTCGGCCTCGAGCTCGGCGCGACGACTACGTCGCGAAGCCCTTCAGCCCGAGGGAACTCGTCGCGCGCGTACGAGCCGTGCTCCGGCGCAGCCCAGGCGGGAGCTGGCGGCGGGCAAAGCCGACGGCGCGCTCGCGAGCGGCGACGTGGCGCTCGACCTCAGGAAGCGCAGCGCGACTGTCGCCGGCAGGTCGGTGAGCCTGACCGCGATCCAGTTCGACGTCTCTGCCTCCTCATGCGCGAGCCGGGCAGGGGTATGGACCCGCCTCGAGATACTCAAGCGGGCCGTCGGCGCATGCTACGAGGGCTACGAGCGCACGATCGACGCGCATATCAAGAACATCCGCAAGGCGATCGGGGACGACAGCGAGAACCCCAAATACAGTAGGCACGATGCGCGGAGTCGGGTACAGGTTCCTAGAGCGGCCCGATGCGGCTTAGGGTCCGCCTCTCCCTGCTGTTCTGCGCTGCCATCTTGATCGGATCGGCCGCGTCCCTGGCGCTCGTCCGCTCGACTACGGAGAACCTCTTCCGTAGTTTCGTGTTTTCCGGTGACGCCGCCAAGGCGAAGATCTACGCCACTATCCTCAGCAAGTACTATCGGCTCATCACGGCTGGGAAGGGGTCCAGACTTTCCTCTCCGAGATCCCGAAGAAGCTGTCCTGTCTCTCGACAACAGCATGCGCGGGGTCGGAGACGGCGGATTCTCTCGGGGCGATGCGGCCGCTATCGCCGCCTCCCCTACGATACGATTCGGAACCTCCTCTCGGACCGCATCGCGGTTTCCGACCTTCGCGGGGTGGTCGTCGCCGACACTTCCGGGAAGCTGCTCGGCTCCGTCCACCCGGCCCGACATCTCGCCCACGGCGTCCCGATAACCGTCGACTTCGCGCAGGTCGGGACGGTCCTCGTCGGCTCGATGGTCGATTCCTCGCTGACCGGCATCAACGAGGTCTTCCTCGCGTCAGCGGCCGGATCGATCCTCTGGGCCACCCTCGGAGCGAGCCTGATCGCCCTCTTCATGGGCCTCCTCTTCGCGGCCGCGTGACCGGTCCCCTCGCCACGCTGAACACCGCCGCCCGAAGGGTGGCCGCGGCGATCTCTCGGCCTTCGTCGCGATACGGGGAAAGGACGAGATCGCCGAGCTCTCGGCCTCCTTCAACGCGATGACCAAGGAGCTCCGCAGGCTCGAGGAGGCCAAGAAGCGCATCATCGCCGACGCCGCGCATGAGCTGCGCACGCCCGTGACTCTGATCCAGGGCAGCGTCGAGGCGATGATCGACGGCGTCTATCCGCTCGACATCGCGACCCTCGAGTCCATGCACGAGGAGACCGTGACGACTGTCGAGCTCATCGACGCCCTCCGCGAGCTCGAGACGATCGAATCGGGAGAGCTCGAGCTCGACTTGAGACCGGTCGATCCCCTGGACATCGCGCGGAAGGCCGTCTCGCTGTTCGCGTCGCAGGCCGGCGCGAAGCGGATCGAGCTGTCCGTAGAAGACGGCGCGGCGAGCGGCCATGGACTCGTCGCGACCACCTCCGGCTGGCGAGGTCGTCTACAACCTCATTTCCAACGCGATCAAATCAGCCCGGGAAGACCAGGTCCGGGTGAGCGTCGGAGAGGAGGGGGGGTTCGTCCGCTTCGCGGTCGAGGATTCGGGCCCGGGCATACCGGCGCCGACGCGAACGCGTCTTCGAGCGGTTCTACCGCCTCGACCGATCGCGTTCGCAAGACTGGACGGCCGCGGCCTCGGGCTGGCAATCGCCTCCGAGATCCGAAGGCGCACGGCGGCCGCATCGAGGTCGGCGACTCGGAGCTCGGCGGCGCGCGCTTCGTCGTGAGCCTGCTGCGCTTCGTCGACGTCACGGAGGAATAGTCTTCCGGAGTACTCACACACTCGTTCATCGGGCATTCGGGGCAATGGGGATTGGTGGGACGGCAGATTTCCCTGCCGAGGAAGGTCAGGGCCAGGCCTAGGACATGCCAGTCTTTCGCGTCGACTTTTTCCATCAGCTGCTTTTCGATCTTTTGCGGCTTTTTCCCTGCGCGATCCCATCCGCGGAGCGACACGCAGGGTATGGGGATCGACGATGACGCCCTCGGCCGTGGCTCCGGCCTGGCTCATGATGACGTTGGCCGATTTACGTCCCACGCCCTTGAGCGACCAACCATCGATGGTTAGGGGGATCGCGTCGTCGTCTTCACCGCCTTTGCGATTTCCATGAGCCATTCGGCTTTGGTCCGAAAATTATTGACATCGTCGATCAAGGGAGCGAGCTCATCGAAGCTCGCCTTGGCCAATTTGGCCATCGTGGGAAACTCGGCGAACAGGGCTGGCGCAAGCTTGTTTATATGCTTGTCAGAGTCCCTTGCCGACAGCACGACCATCACGAGCAATTGGTACATGTTTCCATAGTTGAAAGGATGCTTGCGCCCCCGATACTTTTCGATCGAGGTTTCAATTCGGCTTTCCAATCGACGCTCGCCATGTCGGCCCCTCCAGAAATCGCTCTTTATAGAAAAATACCGCGTTCGTTCCGCTCGGGAAACGAAAAAGTAGACCGGGTTGATGGACGCATCGGATGTTTCCTGTTTGTCGTATCCGCGCCCGACCGGTAGCAGACTAGCAATATGCTGAACGAAGTAAGATGCAAAGCCATCACCAATTGCCAGTCTGCTACCGGTCGGGGCGCGGATACTACAAACAGGAAAGCATCCCGATGCGTCCATCAACCCGGTCTACTTTTTCTGTTTCCCGAGCGGAACGAACGCGGTATTTTTCTATAAAGAGCGATTTCTGGAGGGGCCGACATGGCGAGCGTCGATTGGAAAGCCGAATTGAAACCTTTGATCGAAAAGTATCGGGGGCGCAAGCATCCTTTGGACTACGGGAACACGTACCAATTGCTCGTGATGGTCGTGCTGTCGGCAAGGGACTCTGACAAGCATATAAACAAGCTTGCGCCAGCGCTGTTCGCCGAGTTTCCCACGATGGCCAAATTGGCCAAGGCGAGCTTCGATGAGCTCGCTCCCTTGATCGACGACGTCAGTAATTTTCGGACCAAAGCCGAATGGCTGATCGAAATCGCAAAGGCGGTGAAGACCGACGACGCGATCCCCCTCACCATGGATGGGCTCGTCGCTCTCAAGGGCGTGGGACGTAAATCGGCCAACGTCATCATGAGCCAGGCCGGAGCCACGGCCGAGGGCGTCATCGTCGACCTCCATACCCTGCGTGTCGCTCCGCGGATCGGGATCGCGCAGGGAAAGACGCCGGAAAAGATCGAAAAGCAGCTGATGGAAAAAGTCGACGCGAAAGACTGGCATGTCCTAGGCCTGGCCCTGACCTTCCTCGGCAGGGAAATCTGCCGTCCCACCAATCCCCATTGCCCCGAATGCCCGATGAACGAGGTGTGTGAGTACCGGAAGACTATTTCTCCGTGACGTCGACGAAAGCCGCAGGCAGGCTCACGACGAAGCGCGCGCCGCCGAGCTCCGAGTCGCCGACCTCGATGCGGCCGCCGTGCGCCTTCGCGATCTCGGAGGCGATTGCCAGCCCGAGGCCGCGGCCGCCCAGTCTTGCGAACGCGATCGGTCGAGGCGGTAGAACCGCTCGAAGATGCGTTCGCGCTCGGGCGCCGGTATGCCCGGGCCCGAATCCTCGACCGCGAAGCGGACGAACCCCCGCTCCTCTCCGACGCTCACCCGGACCTGGCTTCCCGAGGGGCTGTATTTGATCGCGTTGGAAATGAGGTTGTAGACGACCTCGCCGAGCCGGAGGTGGTCCGCGACGAGTCCATGGCCGCTCGCCGCGCCGTCTTCTACGGACAGCTCGATCCGCTTCGCGCCGGCCTGCGACGCGAACAGCGAGACGGCCTTCCGCGCGATGTCCAGGGGATCGACCGGTCTCAAGTCGAGCTCGAGCTCTCCCGATTCGATCGTCTCGAGCTCGCGGAGGGCGTCGATGAGCCTCGACAGTCTCACGGTCTCCTCGTGCATGGACTCGAGGGTCGCGATGTCGAGCGGATAGACGCCGTCGATCATCGCCTCGACGCTGCCCTGGATCAGAGTCACGGGCGTGCGCAGCTCATGCGCGGCGTCGGCGATGATGCGCTTCTTGGCCTCCTCGAGCCTGCGGAGCTCCTTGGTCATCGCGTTGAAGGAGGCCGAGAGCTCGGCGATCTCGTCCTTTCCCCGTATCGCGACGAAGGCCGAGAGATCGCCCGCGGCCACCCTTCGGGCGGCGGTGTTCAGCGTGGCGAGGGGACCGGTCACGCGGGCCGCGAAGAGGAGGCCCATGAAGAGGGCGATCAGGCTCGCTCCGAGGGTGGCCCAGAGGATCGATCCGGCCGCCGACGCGAGGAAGACCTCGTTGATGCCGGTCAGCGAGGAATCGACCATCGAGCCGACGAGGACCGTCCCGACCTGCGCGAAGTCGACGGTTATCTGGACGCCGTGGGCGAGATGCCGGGCCGGGTGGACGGAGCCGAGCAGCTTCCCGGAAGTGTCGGCGACGACCACCCCGCGAAGGTCGGCAACCGCGATGCGGTCCGAGAGGAGGTTCCGAATCGTATCGTAGGGGTAGGCGGCGATAGCGGCCCACCGCCCCCAGAGAACCCGCCGTCCCCCGACCCCGCGCATGCTGTTGTCGAGAGACAGGGCAGCTGTGGCTTCGGGGATCTCGGAGAAGGACAAGTCTGGACCCCTTCCCAGCCGTGATGAGCCGAATAGTACTTGCTGAGGATAGTGGCGTAGATCTTCGCCTTGGCGGCGTCACCGGAAAACACGAACTACGGAAGAGGTTTCCGTAGTCGAGCGGACGAGCGCCAGGGACGCGGCCGATCCGATCAAGATGGCAGCGCAGAACAGCAGGGAGAGGCGGACCCTAAGCCGCATCGGGCCGCTCTGAGGACCTGTACCCGACTCCGCGCATCGTGCCTATGTATTTCGGGTTCTCGCTGTCGTCCCCGATCACCTTGCGGATGTTCTTGATATGCGCGTCGATCGTGCGCTCGTAGCCCTCGTAGCATGCGCCGACGGCCCGCTCTAGTATCTCGAGGCGGGTCCATACCCTGCCCGGCTCGCGCATGAGGAGGCAGAGTATGTCGAACTGGATCGCGGTCAGGCTCACCGACCTGCCGGCGACAGTCGCGCTGCGCTTCCTGAGGTCGAGCGCCACGTCGCCGCTCGCGAGCGCGCCGTCGGCTTTGCCCGCCGCGAGCTCCCCGCCTGGGCTGCGCCGGAGCACGGCTCGTACGCGCGCGACGAGCTCCCTCGGGCTGAAGGGCTTTGCGACGTAGTCGTCCGCGCCGAGCTCGAGGCCGACGACGCGGTCCACCTCGTCCGCTCGGGCCGTGAGCAGGATGATCGGCACGGTCGAGCTTCTGCGGGCTTCCCGCGCGACCTCCAGGCCGTCCATCACCGGCATGTTGATGTCGAGGACGAGGCAATCGGGCGCCTCGCTCTTGAAGAGAGAGAGCGCCGAAAGCCGTCGAAGGCGAGGATAACCTCGAATCCGGCCGCCTCGAGGTAGCGGCCCACCATCTTGGCGATCTTCTCCTCATCGTCGGCGACGAGTATTTTCGCGGGCATGCCGTCCTTAATTAATTGCTACCACTTCGTAGCCGACTTCGGCCACAGCCGCCTTTAGGGCCGCGTCGTCGAAGCCGCCGCCCGTCACGACGGCGCTCTTCTTCTCGAGGCTCACGTCCGCGCTCTCGACGCCGGACACGCCGGTCAAGGCTTCCTTGACGTGCGCGGCGCAATGGTTGCAGCTCATCCCCTCGATGGAAAGCGTCTTCTTCATACACTACCTCCCGCAAACGTTAATGCAATTCGCCGAAGGCGAACCATACAAACAATTTCCTTGCATTCTCGCGTAAGAATTACGCGATGGACTTGAAGCCCTTTAGTCGCAATGCGTTCGTCAGGACGGAGACCGAGCTCATCGACATCGCGGCCGCCGCGAGGATGGGGTTGAGCAATGGCCCGCCGAAGGCGTACAGGATGCCGGCAGCTATGGGTATGCCGAGCACGTTGTAGCCGAAAGCCCAAAACAGATTCTGCTTGATGTTTCGTATAACGGTTTTCGACAGCTTGATCGCCGCGGCCACGTCCATGAGGTCGGCTCCTCATGAGGACGATGTCGGCGCTCTCCATGGCCACGTCCATGCCCGAGCCGATGGCGATCCCGACGTCGGCTTGTGCGAGCGCGCGGGTGGTGCGCTGATGCCGTCAGCGAGGTAGCGACCTCCCTGCCCGCCGCCTGCAGCTTCTTCACTTCGGCCGACTTGTCCTTCGAGCAGTGCTTCGGCCTGGGTTCGTCTCGATGCCGACCTGCTTGGCTATCGCTTAGGCGGTCCGCCACGGCTCAAAGGTGATCATCGCCACGGAGATGCCCATCTTGTGCAGTGCACCGCGATCGCCTGAACGCTGGATTCCTTCGCGGGGTCGGAGACGGCGACGAGGCCGGCGAACTTCCCGTCGACCGCTATATACATCGGGGTCTTGCCCTAGCCGGAGAGGCGGTCGACGTCGGCCCCCGCGCCAGCCAGGGCCGACGAGCCGCTACTGCCTGGGCGAGGAGGTGCCTGGCGTTGCCGAGCAGCACGCTCCTGCTCGCTATATGCGCAATGATGCCGTGGCCCCGAACGGGGTCGAGTCGGTGGCTTCGACGAAGTCCGCGCCCCGCTCGGCGGCCGCGCGCAGGAGTCGCTGAGCCCGGCGGGTACTCCGAGGAGCCCTTTCGGCCGAGGCGGCGAGCGACAAAAGCCCAAGTTCGTCGAGTCCCAGCGATCCGAGCTCCGGAAAGGCGACTATGTCGGTCAGCTCGGGCCGGCCCTTGGTGATCGTGCCCGTCTTGTCGAAGACGATGGTGTCGATCTTGTGCGCCGTCTCGAGGGCTGCCCCCGACTTGATCAGCACTCCATGCTCGGCGCCCTTGCCGGTGCCGACCATGATGGCCGTGGGGGTGGCCAGTCCCAGGGCGCAGGGCAGGCTATCGTCAGCACGGCGACGAAGACGGTGAGCGCGAGACGGCGGTGTGCCCCAGGATCAGCCACGTCCGCGGTCGCCACGCGATGCCAAGACGATGGGCACGAAGATCCCGGAAACGATGTCGGCCAGCTGAGCGATACCGCGTGGAGGCCTGGGCGTCCTGGACGAGCTTGATGATCCGCGAAAAGATTGTATTCCGCGCCGCGCTTCGCCGGAATGTGAGCTGCCTCTCCCGTTCATGCTCGCCCCGATTACCTCGGACCCGAGCCCTTCTCCACGGGGATGCTCTCCCCCGTGATCATGGACTCGTCCGCCGCGCTGTGGCCGCCGACGATCACGCCGTCGACCTGGATTCTCTCGCCGGGCCTGACCAAGATGCCAACGTCCACCTCAGCCTCGTCGATCAGAATATCAATCTCGGCACCATCATCGACGACGGTCGCCCGTGTTCGGCGCCAGCCCCATCAGCTTCTTTATCGATTCCGAGGTGCGGCCCTTGGTGACCGCCTCCAGCGACTTGCCGAGGAGGATCAGGGTGATGATGGCGCCGGCGGTCTCGAAGTCGAGGCTCAGACCGCTTTGAGATTGCCGACCGGAATGTGAAATACCGAATAGACGCTGTAGAGAAAGGCCGCCGACGTGCCCATCGCGATGAGAGTGGCCGTGTTCGGCGAGAGCCGGAGTATCGCCCTGTAGCCGACGGGTAGAAGCGGTGGCCGGCAGCGGTCGCCGGAAGGACCAGGGTCAGCTCGAGGAGCACGTAGGGAGAGGGGCTTGCATCGGGCTGAGGGCTGAGGGGAGCAGCAGAGACCCAGCA
>CAWHFT010000179.1:0-13979 GCA_963828175.1 uncultured Spirochaetota bacterium | reverse complement strand
TCCGGCGGCATATCCGGCTTCCCGAAGCGCTCGGAGAGCAGGCACGACGCCTTCGATACCGGCCATGCCTCCACCTCATATCGGCCGCGCTCGGAATCCTCGAGGCGCGCCGCGCGCTGGGGCAGGGCGGCGTGGCCGTCGCGGTGATCGGCGACGGCGCCCTGGCCGGCGGCATGGCCTTCGAGGCGCTCGGCCACGCAGGCCAGCTGCGGCTGCCTCTCGTGGTCGTCCTCAACGACAACAAGATGTCGATATCGCCTAACGTTGGCGCGCTTTCCAGCTATCTCTCGCGCCTGTCGGCCACCGTCCGCTACCAGGGGATCCGCACGCGGATAGATCGCATGGTCAAGGGCTTTCCCTTCATCGGGGATTTCCTCTACGAGCGCATGGTGAGGGGCAAGCGGGCAGTGAAAGCGCTCCTTTTCAAGGAGAACCTCTTCTCGGACCTCGGCTTCGAGTACGCCGGCCCCATCGACGGCCACAGCATCCCCGCGATGACCCAAGTGCTCCGCGAGGCGCGCGCTCTGGGCAAGCCCGTCGTCGTCCACGTCATCACGAGGAAAGGCAAGGGCTACGACCTGGCAGAGGAAGACCCCAGCGCCTACCACGGGGTCGCGCCCACTCGCTGCCTGGACGGCGAAGTCGAGAAGCGCTCGCCCGCCACGTTCACCGAAGCCTTCTCGCAGGCGATGGTGCGTCGAGGCTGCTTCGACGACAGGCTCGTTGCTATCAGCGCGGCCATGACTACCGGTGTTGGCCTCGACGCCTTCAAGGAAGCCTGCCCCGGCCGCCTGTACGACGTCGGCATCGCCGAGGAGCATGCGGTCACCTTCGCCGCCGGGCTCGCCGCCGCCGGGCTCCGCCCCGTCGTCTCGCTCTATTCCACCTTCGCCCAGCGCGCCGTCGACCAGGTTCTCCACGACGTGGCCCTGCCCTGTCTGCCCGTCATACTTGCCCTCGACCGGGCCGGGGCGGTGGGGAGGACGGCGAGACCCACCAGGGCCTCTACGACATCGCGCTCTTCCGCTCCTTTCCCAACCTCTCGATCCTCGCGCCCGCTAGCGCGTCGGAGCTCGGGCTCTGCCTCGAGTGGGCCCTCGACTCGGGAATGCCCGCGCTGATCAGATACCCGAAAGCGGCAAGCCCGCGCGAAGAGGCTGCCTACCTCGAGACTCTTGGTCCCCGGCCGGGGCGTCTTCCTTCGCCGATCGGGGGCGGAGACCCTCCTCGTGGCGCTCGGCAGCCTCGTCGCCCCTGCTGTCGACGCCTCAGACGCCCTGCTCAGGGAATCGGCGTCGACGTCCCTCCGTGCGACCTCCCTACTCAGGTCCGGCGGAGCGGACGTCTATTCATTGCGCTTCGTCGCGCCTTTCGACGAGGAGGCCTTCCTCGAAGCCGCCTCCCCCTACGCCAGAATAATCGTCCTTGAAGAGGGCGTCGCTCGCGGCGGCTTCGGCGAGAGCCTGGTCTCCCTCGTCGCGACGAGGCTGCCGCGCGTCGCGGCAAGCGCGGCCGGCTTCCCCCCGGAGCCGTACCCCCAGGCCTCGCGTGAGGAGCTACTGGCGAAAGCCGGCCTCGACGCGGCCGGGCATCGCCGAGCGCGTGCGCGCAGCCGAGGCCGCCGATCCAGGCAAGCGGATCTTCGTGTTCAGCGCCTCGAGGGAGGGCGCATGACGAGGAGCGATTTCCCTTCCTCGCGGCCGTTCCTCCTCAGGATGGATTCCGGCCCTCTCGTCATGGGCATCGTCAACGTCACGCCCGATTCCTTCTATCCCGGCTCGCGGAGGGCGGGCGCGGCCGAAGCCGCCGAGGCCGCCCTCGCCATGGAAGCCGACGGCGCCGCGATCGTCGACCTCGGCGGCGAGTCGACGAGGCCGGGTTCCGACTACGTCGGCGAGGCAGAAGAGCTCGAGCGGATGGTGCCGACAGTCGCCGCGATCCGCGCGAGGAGCGACGTGCCCGTCTCGGTCGACACGCGCAAGGCGGCAGTCGCGCGCGCGGCCATCGAGGCGGGCGCGGACATGATCAACGACGTCTCGGCCCTCGGCCATGATCCGGGGATGGCGTCTGTGGCCGCCGAGAAGGGAGTTCCCGTCGTCCTCATGCACATGAAGGGCGAGCCCAAGACCATGCAGGAAGCGCCGGTCTACGCGGACTGCGTCGCCGAAGTGAGGGACTTCCTCTTCGGGGCGGCAGCTCGCGCGATCGCCTCCGGCATCGATCGCGGCCGCATCATCCTCGACCCCGGCATCGGCTTCGGCAAGAGGCTCGAGGACAACCTCGGCCTGCTTCGCCCGGCTCGGCGCGCTGGCCGAGCTCGGCTACCCCTTGGCCGTGGGCCTCTCGCGCAAGGCCTTCCTCGGCGCTCTCACCGGCAAGGCCGTGGACGGACGGCTCGCCGCCAGCCTGGGCGCGGCCTGCGCGGCCATGCTCGGAGGCGCCGTCATCTTCCGGGTCCACGACGTCGCGGCGACCGTCGACGCGCTGACGGCCTTCGCGGCGGTCGCTCGGCCGGCCGGCCGGCCGTACCGGCCGAAGCCCGAGACGTGCCGATGCGCGGGCCCGTCGCGGATGCAGCGCTGAACGCGGCCATCGGCCAAATATTCTCGAATTATGTGAGGCCGCGCTCGACATCCTCCTCCTCGCGTATCTCCTCTACAAGGCTTACGAGGTCATGGTGAAGACCCAGGCCATTCAGCTGGTGAAGGGCGCCCTCATCCTGGCCGTTTCTACGCGGCGGCCTTCTTCCTCAAGCTCACGACCGTCACCTGGATCCTCAACGTCCTCGCGCCGGGCCTCGTCATCGCCCTCGCGATCGTCTTCAGCCCGAGCTGCGCAAGATATTCATGCGGCTCGGCCAAGGCTCGATCTTCCGGGGAGCCGCGAGGCCGCGCATCACCCAGATCGAGGCGGTGCTCAACGCGGCCGAGCGGCTGAGCTCGATCCGCAGGGGCGCCCTCATAGTGTTTGCGAGGAACGTGGGGCTCAAGAACATCATCGACACCGGCACGCGGCTCGATGGGCTGATGTCCTCGAGTCCTTCCTCGTGACCATATTCGGTCACGACACGCCCCTCCACGACGGGGCGGTCGTCGTTCAGGAAGGTCGAGTCGCGGCCGCCGGCTGCTTCCTGCCGCTGTCGGAGCAGCAGGACATCCGCAAGAGCTTCGGCACGCGGCACCGCGCGGCCCTCGGCCTCTCCGAGGAAGCCGACGCCATAGTCCTCGTCGTCTCCGAGGAGACGGGCGCGCTTTCGCTCGCCTACGAGTCCAAGCTGTATTACGGGCTCGCGCCCGAGCAGGTCAGGCGCCGTCTGGGCGAGCTGCTCGATTTTCCCGAGACGGAGCCCGAAGAGGCCGAGGAAACCGCCGATGCCGAATAAGGGCCTGGCCGCGCGCCTGCTCGCCAATTGGCCGGCGAAGGTCCTCTCCCTGGGGGCCGCCGGCCTGATCTTCGTCTTCTATACGCTCAATCGCCTCGAAGACCGGTACATATCCGTGCCGCTCACGGTCTCGCTGGGGGACGAGTACCTGCCCTCGAGCCAGTATCCTCGCTCCGTCCGTGCCACGCTTCGGGGCGAGTCGAATGCCTTGTTCACTATCCAAGAGGACGATGTAAGGGCGAGCATCGATCTTTCGGGATACCACGCCGAGGGGCAGTATAGGGTGCCTGTGCTGGTCGAGCGCAAAGGCACCGCCCTCGGCGTCGATCCCCTCGAAATACGGACCGATCCCTCCGAAGTCACCGTCTCGATGGAGAAGCGCGTGTCTCGAATGGTGCCGGTCACGCCGTCCTTCAAAGGCTTCTTGGACCCGGGCTACGAGCTCCTGTCCTTCGACATCAATCCGTCCGAGATCCAGGTGTCGGGGCCGGCTAGCGCGGTCGCCCGGGTCGCTGACGTGCAGACCGACGTTATCGATCTGGCCGGGCGCAGCGCGGACTTCACCGTCAAGGCGCGCATCGTCAACAAGGAGAGCCTCGTCTATCCCACTGGCCCCGACAGTGTCGAGTTCCGGGCGGTGGTGCAGCGCTCGCTCGCGATCAAGACCTTCGACGGCGTGCCGATTCAGGCCGAGGGCCTGGCCTCGGAGCTCGCCTTGGCCTCCCCTATCCCGTCGGGGAGCCTCAGGATACGTTCCTCGACTTCGGACATCACGGGATTCTCGCCCGAGGCGGGCATCCTATTCGTCGACCTCTCGGCCGTCCGCAAGGCGGGGACTTATCAGGAGAACGTCCAGTCGCGCGCTCCCGACGGCTTCACCATCGAGCGTTACGATCCTCCGACGGTCCAGGTGGCCGTCGTCGCGGCAGAAGGAGGAGGGCGATGATACTGGGTATCGGCGTCGATGTGGTCCACGTCGGACGCATTAGGCATTGGGTTTCGGTGCCCGGGCTCGTCGAGCGCTTTTTCCACCCTGACGAGATCGCCGACGCGCGCAGGCGGGGGGCGGGTGCGCCCCTCTCGCTCGCGGCACGGTTCGCCGCCAAGGAGGCCTTCGGCAAAGCCCTGGGTACGGGGCTGGCGGGCGTGCGCCTGGGCGACATCCAGGTGGTGAACGACCCGAGCGGAAGGCCGGATATCGTGCTGCACGGCAGCGCCCTGGCGCGGCTCGGCGCCGTCGGCGGAGCGCGCGTGCATGTCTCCCTGACCCACGAGAGCGACAACGCCATCGCGGTCGCGATCATAGAGCGATGAGGTAGGCCATGGTCCGCTACGCGCCGAAGCCCGAGAGCGATAAGGAGAGGAAGGTCACCTTCATCTCCAAGGAGCCGATCGTCTGTCCGGTCTGCGAGGCCTCCTTCAACAGGGAGGAGCTGTTCTCCGGCCGCGTCAACGCCGGAGATCTCACCGACGAGCTCCATAGGACCTATATCCCCACGCACAACTACGGCGAGGTCCATCCCCTCGTCTACGAGCTGACCGTCTGTCCGGCCTGCTGGTACTCGGCCTTCAAAGCCGATTTCCTGGGCATCCCGTCCAAGGTGGCCTCTGCACTCAAGGACGCTACCGCCTCGCGGGTAGAGGCCGCCCAACGCGTCTTCAGCGGCGCTGATTTCAATTCGCCGCGCAGCCTCATGGAGGGCGCGGCCTCGTACTACCTCGCGATGCTCTGCTACGATGGCCTGACTAAGGAGTTCAGTCCAGCGATCAAGCAGGGGATCTCCGCGCTCAGGGCGGCCTGGCTCTGCGGCTATCTCGACAAGAAGAACCCCGACGAGAATTTCGCCTATGCGGCGAGGATCTTCTACGGCAAGGCCCGATTCCTGTATCGGCTCGCCATCGAGCTCGAGCAGAAAGGCAAGGAGCAGCTCACGACCGTAAAGTGGCTCGGCCCGGATACGGACAAGAATTACGGCTTCGAGGGCGTGCTCTACCTTTCCTCGATTCTCGAGCTCAAGTATGGTCAGCGAGGGGACGAGGCCAAGAGGCTCGAGAACCTCGGCGCGTCCAAGCGGACCATCGCAAAGATGTTCGGCATTGGGCGCAAGAGCAAGTCAAAGCCCGGCCCGCTCGTGGACAAGGTGCGCGATCTCTACGAGGCGCTCAAGAAGGAATTACACCAGGACGACGAAGAGGATGAGGACTAACCGCAACATACGCCTGGTCCTCTCCTACGACGGTACCGACTTCGGGGGTTGGCAGCGTCAAGGCAACGCGCGCACCGTGCAGGGAGTCCTCGAGGACGCCCTCGGGCGGATGCACGGGCATCCCGTTCCCGTCCTCGGCGCTGGACGAACGGATTCAGGTGTTCACGCCAGGGGCCAGGTCTCCAATTTCTACACTGACATTGCCGGCATCGAGGCCGGCCGCTTCCTCCCGGCCCTCAACAAGCTCATGCCTAGGGACGTCCGAGTCGTCTCGGCCTCGGAGGCCGACTTCGACTTTCACGCCCGCTACGACGCGCGCCTCAGGCGCTACCGCTATTTCTCGCTTTGCACCCCATCGCCCGACCCGATGCGGCTGAGATACTGTCACCACCTTCGCAGGAGGCCCGACCTCGAGTCGCTCAACGCGGCCGCTGCCCTCATTCTCGGCGAGACCGACTTCACCGCCTTCTCTTCGGCCAAGGACGACTCGGCAAACCGCTCGCGGTACGTGGCCGAGTCCTCCTTCCGCTGGGAAGGAGAGGCTCTCGTCTACGAAATAGCGGCCAATGCGTTCTTGTGGCGCATGGTGCGCTCCCTCGTCGGCTCCATGCTCGCCTACGAAGCGGACGAGGTAGCCGGAAGGATGGAGACGGCCCTCCGATCGAAAGACCGCAGCCTGGCGGGCCCGACGGCGCCGGCCCGAGGCCTGTTCCTGTGGAACGTGGAGTATTACGCGAACCCGACCAGGCCGGGGCGCGGCGACTACTGGACCGCGGCCAAGAAGGCTGCCGTCCCCGGAATAGGCCCCGTCGACGATTGAGGAGCCCGCCCGCCACGGAATTTCAGCCAATCGCGTCGTTGCCCCGCTCGCCCGTCCTGATGCGAATGCACTGAGCGAGATCATAGACGAAGATCTTGCCGTCCCCGACTTCTCCCGTCCTCGCGGCCGACTGTATCGCCTCGATCGTCTTTTCGACGAAGTCCTCGTTGACCGCGATCTCCAAGCGGATCTTGCGCAGGAGGTTCCCCGTCTCCTTGTTGCCTCGATAAATCTCGGCGACCCCGCCCTGCCTGCCGTGTCCGAGGACCTCCGATACCGTAATGAGGTTGACCTCGGCCGCGTAGAGGGCTTCCTTCACTTCCTCGAGCTTGTAGGGCTGGATGATCGCTACGATCATTTTCATGCGTGACTCCTTGTATGAACGACCGCCGTCATTCGATGACCGTATATGCCCTTTCCTCGTGCTGGGTGATGTCGAGGCCCATAGCCTCGGCCTTCGAGTCGACTCGGACGCCGATCGCGAGATCGATGACCTTCAGGATGACGATCGTGCCGACGAATGAGAGGACTATGCTGACCGCGACGGCGAGAAGCTGGATGAAGACCTGCCTCGTGTTGCCATAGATGAGGCCTGCGTGGCCGCCTCCGAAATCCTTCCAGATCGCGGGATCGGCGAAGATTCCCGTGCAGACGGCTCCGATGAGGCCGCCGATGCCGTGGCAGCCGAAGGCGTCCAGGGCGTCGTCGTAGCCGAGCTTTTCCTTGACCTTGGTGACCATGATGAAGCAGACGACGCTGGCGAGCGCGCCTATCGCGAGGGCCCCGCCGACGTTTACGAAGCCGGCCGCCGGGGTGATCGCCACGAGGCCGACTACTGCGCCGGTCGCGACGCCGAGAATTGTGACCTTGCCGTTCACGAAGGTATCCATCAGAGCCCAGACGAGGGCCGCTATAGCCGCCGCGGTATTAGTCGTCATGAAGGCGCTGGCGGCCAGGCCGTCCGCCGCAAGGGCAGACCCCGCGTTGAAGCCGAACCAGCCGAACCAGAGCATCGCCGAGCCGATCAGGGTGAAGGGCAGGTTGTGCGGCGGGAAGGGCTTGAGAGCCCTTCGCCTGCCTATGAACAGCGCCGTCGCGAGCGCCGCGACTCCGGCGTTGACGTGGACGACCGTGCCTCCCGCGAAGTCGAGGGCGCCGAGCTTCGTGAGCCAACCGTTCGTCGACCAGATCATGTGCGCCAAAGGTACGTAGATGAGGAAGAGCCAGGCCACCGTGAAGGCGAGGAACGAGGTGAACTTCATCCGCTCGGCGAAGGCGCCGATGATGAGGGCGGGAGTTATCACCGCGAACATGCACTGGAACATGGCATAGATGATGTGGGGAACGCGGCCCGCCGCGTCGGATACGAAATAGGGGCTCAGGGTGCCCGGCCCGATGTTGTTGAACATGGCCCATTTGAAGTCACCCAGGACGCCGGGGATCAGCTCGGAGTCGCTGAAGGCGAGGCTGTAGCCCGCCACGACCCAGAGCACCGATACCAAGGCAAGCGTGATGAAGCATTGCATGAGCACGCTCAGCACGTTCTTCTTTCGAACGAGGCCGCCGTAGAACAGTCCCAGGGCGGGGACGGTCATGAACATGACGAGGGCCGTGGCCATAATTACCCATGCAGTGTTTCCGACGCTAAGTACCGGCGTTGCAGGCATTGATGACTCCTTTTCCGGGAGTAATCAAGCAAGGTTCGTGCCGATTGCTACAGTATTATAATAATATTCGTAAGTATCCCCCCGAGCGAACAGTGAGCTCGGGCATATTGTTATTCCACTGTGTATTAGCTTTCCGCCACACGCGTAGTTTTTCACTATATAAAAAATGACATCGCTGCAGGAAAATTCTCGGGTAGAGACAATAATGTATCTCTATACAACAAATTTGTAGGGTAAGGAATATACTCCTACCCAATTGTAAGAATCCCCGTCGCTTCGAGACGAAGCCACGGTTAAGCGAAACTATCCATTTATCCCATCGCCTTGGCGAATCTCGCGGCAGCCTCCTTCCAGTCTATGACATTGTAAAAAGCCTCGAGGTAATCCGCCCTGCGGTTCTGGTACTTCAGATAGTAGGCGTGCTCCCAAACGTCCACGCCGAGGATGGGTACTTTGTCCTCGGCCAGCGGGTTGTCCTGATTGGCCGTAGACACCACGCCGAGTTTTTTGTCGGGCCCGAGGACGAGCCAAGCCCAACCCGAGCCGAACCGACCCATTGCCGCTTTCGTGAACTCTGCCTTGAACGAATCGAAGCCGCCCAAGTCCTTGTCGATCGCGGATGCGAGGTTCCCGGCGGGTTTGCCTCCGGCCTTCGGGCCGATCATTTCCCAGAATAGACTATGGTTGAAATGACCGCCTCCGTTGTTCCTCACGACTGTTTTTATCGATTCGGGGAGCTTGGACCAATCCTTGACGAGGTGTTCCGGAGCCCATGATGCATACTCGGTCCCGTCCACGGCCTTGTTGAGATTGGCGACATAGGCTGCATGATGCTTGTCGTGATGGATGCGCATAGTCTCGGCGTCGATGTAGGGCTCCAGTGCCTCGTAGGGATATTTAAGATCAGGAACGATGAAAGACATACGCTGACTCCTTTTATTAAGCAAACGTTATATAATGAAAATACTAATATAATGACTGATGGTAAAGGCGGCGATCGTCAGTGCCGAACCATGCGTATAAATCGTCGATGAAGAGCGAGCGCGTATGGAGGGGCATCGTCGGGCCCGAGGGAGCTTCTCGCGCCGATGTCTTCATCGCGGAAAGCGCCGGAATCTTGAGCCGCTCGCAGATCAAGGCGCGGAACGCGGTCATAAAAGTCAACGGCCGCGTCGCCAAGCTTTCTCGCCCGCTCAAGGAGGGGGATAGTCTCGAGCTGTCCTGGACCGAGGAGGATTCAGAATACGTCGAGCCCGAGGATATCCAGCTCTCGATTCTCTACCAGGACGACCGCGTCATCGTAGTCGACAAGGCTCAAGGGATGGTCACTCACCCCGGTGCCGGCAACAAGCGCGGAACCCTCGCCAACGCCTTTTTATATATGATGCTTCGCGAGCGAGCCGAGCGAGTCGGCGCCGAGTCCGAAGCGCCGGCCGCAGCGGCGCGGGCCGGTATCGTGCATCGCCTCGACAAGGACACTTCGGGCCTGATCATCGCGGCCAAGGACCTCGATGCGCAGGTCTTCCTCGCCGAGCAGTTCAAGGAAAGGCGGGCGCGAAAAGAGTACCTCGCCATCACTCGCGGCATTCCCTCCCCGCCATCGGGCAGGATCTCGAACCGCCTCGGCCGTGATAGGCGCGATCGAAAACGCTTCGCGGAAGTCGCGGAGGGCGGGAAGCTCGCGGTCACCGACTATCGTGTCATCTCGTCATGGAATGGAGCCGCGAAGGGCGGCGACGGTTATGCCTTCGTGTCGCTTCGGCCCAAAACCGGCCGCACGCATCAGCTGCGCGTCCACATGGCGGGCCGTGGAACGCCGATACTCGGAGATCCGATCTATGGGAAGAAGGACGGCCGCTTCCCCGGCGCCCGGCTCATGCTCCACTCGTTTAGGCTGAAGATCGCCTTGCCGGCGGCGCGCCCGGGCACCGACCGCGGCGCGGCCCCGCCGGCAGTCTTTCGGGCGCCGCTGCCGTCGCGATTCAAGGACGTCCTCGTCGCCCTGGCCGCCGCCTTCGGCCGAGGCTCAGTTCTTCAGCCGAGGGGCGGCAAGGCGGATCACGTTCCACGATAGCGGCGCGAGCGCGATTCTCAGGACGCCGTCCTCGACGCGCTCGCCGGCGTCGATGCGTCGCGGCAGCACGGCGTCGGGTCGCCGAGCTGTGTTCCCCGCCTTGGGATCGGCGCTCGCGAGCTCGATTCGCTCGATTAAGCCCCAGTTTTCGTAGCCGCCGAGCCGAAGTTCCAGCTCGACGCTTTCCGTGAGCGAGCGGTTGACCGCGAAGACGGCCATCTCGCCGGTGGCCTCGTCCGCGACGGCGGCCGTGTCCAGGTAGGGCACGGGCCCGAAACGCTTACTTTCGTAGGTCGGCACCTCGACGCGCAGGTCGAGAGAAACGCCGCGGCCGTAGCGGGAGGCATGCAGGAAGGGATAGAAGATCGTCTGCCTCCATGCAGCCCCGCCGCTCTCGGTGGATATCGGGGCGATGACGTTGACCAGCTGCGCGAGGCAGGCGATCTTCACGCGGTCCGCGTGCTTCAGCAGAGTAATAAGGAGGCAACCGACGACGAGAGCGTCCTCGAAATCATAGGCTTCCTCGAGCAGGGGAGGGCCGACCTTCCAGGGATCGACCTGCCTGTCATCGGCATTGGTATGGAACCATACGTTCCACTCGTCGAAGGAGAGCATTATCGTCTTGCGGCTCCGCTTCTTCGCCTTCATGAAATCGCAGGCGCTCGCGACCGAGTCGATGAACTCGCCCATGCCGACCGAGTCGGCGAGGTATTCGGGGAGATCGTCGGCTCTATTGCCGTAGTAGGAATGGAGCGAGAGGTAGTCGATCCTGTCGTAGCAATGGTCGAGCACCGTCGCTTCCCAGTCGGGGAAGGTCGGCATGGCGGCGAAGGACGACCCGCAGGCCACGAGCTCGAGAGAAGGATCAAAAAGGCGGAGTGCCTTGGCGGTTTCGCCGGCCAGCCGGCCGTACTCCTCCGCGGTCTTCTGCCCAACCTGCCAGGGGCCGTCCATCTCGTTGCCGAGGCACCAGAGCTTTATGCCGTGGGGCAGAGCTACGCCATGGCTCTTCCGGGAGATCCGACCAGTAGCTTCCGCCCGGGTGGTTGCAGTACTCGACCAGATTCCGCGCTGCGTCGAGCCCGCGCGTGCCGAGGTTCAAGGCCATCATCGCCTCGGTTCCGGCCTCCTTGGACCAGGCCATGAACTCGTTGAGTCCGAAGAGGTTCGGCTCGACCGACCGCCAGGCGAGGTCCAGGCGCCTGGGTCTCTTCTCCACCGGGCCGACGGAGTCCTCCCAGTCGAATGAGCAGACGAAGTTCCCGCCCGGGTAGCGAACAACGGGAACGTCCAGCTCGCGAACGAGGGCTAGGACATCGCGCCTAAAGCCCCGGCTGTCGGCTTGCGGGTGGTCTGGCTCATAGATGCCGCCATATACGGCTCGGCCGAGGTGCTCGATAAAGGAGCCGTAGAGACGCTTGTCTACCGCGCCGATTCTAAACCCCTTATCGATCGTTGCTCGAGCTTTCATGTGATCCACCTTAGCTGATACCAATTGATACCAATTATTCTCGTAATTTGATCGTCTGTCTAGTTGGAATCCACAGTGATATTGGAAAATAGTGGCTTGACAGATCTACGAAGCGCATTATTATGGTCACTTATGGTATCAACCAATTTGGAAAGGACGAACATTATGGAACCAATAGATACCATTAAGCGCAACGTTCAGGATTCCATGCAGACTCAAGTGGAGAATTACATACTCGGGAAGATCGACTCCAGTGAATGGCCAGTGGATACGAAGATCCCGTCGGAGCGAGATCTTTCCATTAAGCTCGATGTGAGCCGTACGACGGTCAGGAACGCGGTTCAGGCACTGACTTCCCGCGGCCTGTTCGACCGCAAGATCGGGCAGGGTACCTTCGTCCGACGACGGCGCGAGGCCGAGGCGCCTCGCCGCGAGGCATCCAAAGGGACCTTCGGCTACGTCGTCTGCAAGGAACGCTCGCTCCGCAAGCCGATCTCTTCCGAGGCCTTCTATTTCGACGTGTTCTCGGGCATCGAGGAAGAGAGCGTCCGCTCGGGCAGGCATGTCCTCTTCACCTACCTCGACGACGGCAACGCTGAGGAGGTCGCTTCCTTCAAGAGCTTCCTCGACAAGGTCGATGGCCTCGTCGTAGAGGAGGCGCGCGATCCGGCTTTCTTCGAGATGATCCTGCGCTCCGGGGTTCCGGCCGCCCTCCTCGCACCTACGGCAATTCACGAGCGCCTCGACTGCGTGACGATGGATATCGGCGCGGGAGTAGGAAAGGCGGTCCGTTTCCTGGGCTCGCTGGGCCACGAGCGCATCGCCATCGTCAACGGCCCATTGGGGCTCGAGTCCGCGCGGGTCCGCTTCGCTGCGTGGAAGGATGAGATGAGGCAGAACGTCGCCGACATCGAGAGCCTCGCCTGCGGCGGCGAGGGATGGTCGGCCGAGGCGGGCTACGCGGCGATGGACGAATTCCTGGGCCGTCGGATCGATGCCACCGCGGTCTTCTGCGCCAACGACCTCCTCGCTGTCGGGGCCCTTTCGGCCCTGGCCAAGCGCGGCCTGCGGGTGCCCGAGGACGTCAGCGTCGTCGGCTTCGACGATACGGAGCTCGCGCGGCACTCCTCCCCGCCGTTGACCACCATGAAGATCTACTCCCGGGACATGGCTCGATCCGCCGTGAAGCGCGTCCTCGAGCGCATCGAGGGCGGAACCCTGCCACCCGTGAGGCTGGAGTATCCCATCGACTTGATAGTGCGCGAGTCCTGCAAGGAGGTGAAGAAGTAGAAAGCGAGTCAAATGTCTAGGGTCGAGCGGTCTTCGCGCGGAGAAAACCGCAGAAGCGAATCGGCCTTGACCGTGAGCAGTCAGTTCGCGAAGCGGACTGCAAAGTCAAATCCGGCTACGCCGGATTTGACTAAGGCCAACAGCCGCAGTACCGGGGTCCGCCTGGAAGCAAAACCCCGAAACCGCAAGCCGTCGGGTGCGTCGAGTATAGCCGCGAGGCCGCCTCGACGTACAGATATCAGCCGATCCGCGCCGGATTCTGCCCGCGCCGATCGAACATTAAGGAGAAAGCGAAGTATGCAGTTCTCTAGGAAGATTCTCGTCGTCGCCCTTCTGTCGGTCGCTCTCGTAGGCTTCATCGCCGCGGCGCCAGTCAAGGTCACCTACTCTTTCTGGGGCACGCCCGACGAAGCGAAAGTCGCTCAGGGGACGGCCGACAAGTTCAACGCATCACAGAGCCGCATCACGGTCGAGGTCATGGCGATTCCGCACGACTCGTACGTCACCAAGCTCAATACGATGGCAACGGCGGGGACCTTGCCCGACTGCGGCATCATGAGCGAGGCCGGCGTCCTTCAATTCGCGTCGAACGGTTTGCTCGCGGATGTGTCCAAAATGTATGGAGCAAGCGAATCGAAGCCTCTCGACAGCCTCGCGTTCAAGTACAAAGGGAAAACCATAGCCTACTCCACGGCCGATGAAATCCTGCTTCTGTACTACAACAAAAAGATGTTCGACAAGGCGGGCGTGGCCTATCCGCCCTCGGACGCCTCGAAGGCATGGAATTGGGACCAGTTCGTCGCCACAGCGAAACTGCTCACGCTCGACAAGAATGGGAACAACGCGGCCTCGCCCAAGTTCGACGCGAAAAACATCGTGCAGTACGGCGCCATGGTGGAAAACCTCACCTGGCAGCTCGAAGTATGGGCGCTCAGCAACGGCAGCGGCTTCTACAGCAAGGACGGTTCCAAAGTAACAATCAACGATCCCGCGGTGATCGACGCGATCCAGAAAGTCGCGGATCTGAACTTGGTCCAGCACGTCGCGCCCCTATCCTCCGGGCTGACC
>CAWHFT010000178.1:0-5716 GCA_963828175.1 uncultured Spirochaetota bacterium | reverse complement strand
ACCATCTCTGGGATTTCGAATTCGACGGCTTCAGCAACGTCGTCGACGTCCACGTGAAAAACTTGAGAAAGAAGATCGAGGCGCTCCGAGGGCCAAGGCGGGAAAGACGATGAAGTCATCGAAACGGTTCGCGGCCTGGGTTATCGCTTCAAGGGCTGATCCCTTCTCGCGCGCCCGACTCAAGCTCACCGCCCTCTATATCGCGATCATAACCGTCGTGGTCCTGCTCTTGAGCTCCTCCTTCTACGCCCTCCACGACCGTCGAGTCCGCGACCTGGGCACTCAAGAATTCGAGACTACGGAATCTTACGCGGGCGTCCTCTTGCCCCCGTCAACTGCTAGGGGAATACCAGAGATACTCCAGAGGTCGATCGTCCTCGCCGACATCGTCACGATAGCCGTCGCCGGAGCGCTCAGCTATCTCCTGGCCGGAAGAACGCTCCGGCCCATCCGCGAACTCCTCGGCTCGCAGCGGCAGTTCTACGCCAATGCCGCCCATGATCTACGGACCCCTCTCGCCGTCATGAAAACCGAGGCCGAGTCGCGCTCCGCGACCCGAAGAAGGTCACCGGCGAGGCCGGGGGATTCTCGAGAGCTCCCTCGAAGAGATCGATCGGATGTCCGCGATGGTGGAAGAGATGCTTCTTCTATCGGTGCGCGGGTCCAAGGAACAGGCGGACCTCTTCGGCTTGGCCGCGAGCGCGGTCGAGCGGATGAGGCCACGGGCAGAGGCCAAGGGCCTCGACCTCCGCCCGCCGGTGGCCGAGTCCGTGTTGCTCCGACTCGATTCACGCGCAGTCGAGCGGGCCCTCGCGAACGTTTTGGAGAACTCCATCAAGTACACGCCGAGCGGCGGGACCATCACGATCGCCCTAACCGCCGCTCGCTCGCACGTCGATCTCTTCGTCGCCGACACCGGGATAGGGATCCCCGCCGACGACCTGCCAATGATCGGCGAGGCCTTCTACCGCGCCGACGCCGCCCGCGACGTCGACGAGGGCGGGGCCGGCCTCGGCCTGGCCATAGTCAAGAAAACCATGGCCGAGCATGGGGGCTCCCTCGGGATGTTCGAGCGCCCCGGGCGAGGGCACGAGCGTCCGCCTCCGCTTCCCCCGCTAAGTAATTCAGATCGACTTCATGCGTCCTTCATCTTCAATCCCTATCCTACTCCTATAGGGTTCTTACTTAATGGAGGATCGAAATGAAAGGACTGAAGAAAGGCATCCTCGCCACCTCTCTGGTCGCGGGCATTGGAACGAGCGCTCTCTTCGCGCAGGCCTTGGCGACAGGCGAGGCTAGGCCGAACGCGGCCTCCTATTCCCTCGCCTCGGGCCAATACGTCGGAACGCGCGAGTACGCCTTTTACGGATACGTCAAGGTCAAGGCGACCGTGCGGAACGGCAGACTGACGGACGTGACGATCCTGGAATTCCCAAACCACGCGGGCCGCTCGCAGTATATCTCGAGCATCGCGCTCCCCTATCTCGCCCAAGAGGCAGTGAGCATTCAAAGCGCTCGCGTCGACCTGATCAGCGGCGCCACCTTGACGAGCGAGGCCTTCGCAAAGTCCCTCGACTCTGCCCTGCGAAAGGCGGGAGCGTAACCCATGGAACGCTGCCAAGTCATGATGGGTATGCCTATCACGGTATCCATACCTCCGATGCTGGGGATAGAGGCCCCGGAGGAAGTCTTTCAGGCCATCTTCGCCTTCTTCCGGGAAGTCGACGAAACCTTCAGCCCCTTCAGGCCCCAAAGCGAAGTCAGCCGCATAGGACGCGGCGAAGAGGCGATCGAGGATGCGAGCCCGAGGATGAGAGAAGTGCTCCGCATCTGCGACGAGACCACCAGGCAAACGGACGGGTATTTCAGCGCCTGGTACGGAGGAAGATTCGATCCGTCAGGCGTCGTGAAAGGTTGGGCGATCCGAGGGGCTTCGCGGCTGCTGGACGAGCTCGGCTACATGAGCCATTGCATCGACGCTGGCGGCGACATCGAGGCGCGCGGAACCAACGCCGAGGGCAAGCCTTGGGAAATAGGCATCAGGAATCCCTTCGACCCCGCGACGATCATAAAAGTCCTGCATCTGACCGACCGAGGCATCGCCACGTCGGGCACCTACTTCCGCGGCGACCACATCTTCAATCCCAAAACCGGCCAGCCGGTGAAAGGGGGCGTCGCGAGCTTGACCGTCGTGGGCTTCGACGTCTGCGAAGCGGATCGGCTGACCACCCCGGCCTTCGCCATGGGTGAGCAGGGGATCGGCTTTCTCGCCTCGACGCCGGGGATCGATGCGTATATCGTCGATAGCGTGGGCATCGCGCTCTTTACCCCGGGGCTCGCGAGGTACATGGAATGATAGTCGCTTTCCTGAGGAAGGCGACTATGTATCGCCTGGCTCTCTACTACATCGCCGGACTTCTAGTCATGGGCGAGCTCTACGGCCTGGCCGGATGGATCGCGGTGAATCCGCTATCCCTCCTCGAGACGACTGCGGGCCTCCTGGCCGCCACCATCCTATCCGACATGGTGTTCTCCAGAATCTTCCGCGTCTGGACCGACCACGAATCGGCAGTCATCACGGCTTTGATATTGGCCCTGATAGCCGGACCCGCCTCATTAATGGCGGAAAGCGCGCGCTTTGGCGCGATAGCGATGTCCGGAGTGTTCGCGATTGCCTCAAAGTACCTCTTGGCTTTCAAGCGGCAGCACCTGTTCAATCCGGCGGCCGCGGGGATCTTTCTGAGCTCGATCGCCTTCAAGGAGTTCGCCTCATGGTGGGTAGGGCAGCCGATCCTCCTGCCGGCGGTGCTCCTGGGCGGCGCCGTCCTCGTATGGAAGGTCAGGCGATTCAAGATGGTTGGGTTCTTCCTCGCGACCTTGGCCGCGATGGTGGTCGGGAGCGCCCTCATCCAAGGCATGCCTTTCGACCTGGCGGTCGCGAATACGGGCTTCGTCTTCTTCAGCACCGAGGCCTTCTTCCTCGCGGCCGTCATGCTCACCGAACCCAAAACCTCGCCCAAGAGCTTCCGCCTCCAGGCGATTTACGCGACCATCGTCGCGTTCTTCATGATCCCTCAGCTGTCCATCTTCACGCTAAGCTCTTCCCCGGAGCTTGCCTTAATTGCTGCCAACTTCTTCGCCTTCATTGTCTCGCCGAAAGGTCGCCATGTGCTCAGGCTCAAGGAGCGGCGCGATTTAGGCCGGGGCATCTCGAGCTTCTCCTTCGCCTACCCCGGAGGATTCACTCACGAGCCGGGGCAGTACGCGGACTTCGCCCTCCCCATCCGCGCCAAGGACGGGCGCGGCGCGAGGCGGGCCTTCAGCATTGCGTCGTCGCCGACCGAGCCGGAGATACTCATCGCCGCGCGCATTCCAAAAACGCCGAGCCATTACAAATCAGAGCTGGCCGCGTTGGCGCCGGGAGACACCATTCTCGCCACGGAGGTCTCGGGCGAGTTCGTCCTCCCGCGGGATAAAGGGCGTAAGCTCGCCTTTATTGCCGGCGGAATCGGGATCACGCCGTTCCGGAGCATGATCAAGTATATGGCCGACGCGGGCGAGAGGCGGGACGCCGTGCTGGTCTACTCGGTCCGTTCGGAAGCCGACATCGCTTTCCGCGACCTGCTTTGCGAAGCCGGCCGGACGCTGGGCATGAGGACCGTGTTTACGCTCACGGCCCCGTCCGAGGGAATGCTCTCCTGGGAAGGCGAAAGGGGCCGTATCGATGCGGGCATGCTAGCGCGCTGCATGCCCGATGTCGGCGACCGGATTTGCTTCGTTTCGGGCTCGCCGGGCTTCGTCGCTTACGCCGGCAAGGAGCTGCGGTCCCTCGGCGTACGCCGATCGAGGATACGCAGCGATCCCTTCCAAGGGTATTGAGGTCGGATTATTCCAGGTAGACGTCCGCCAACTCGGCCTGAAGCGCCTCGTAGTCCGGGCACAGCTCGGCGAGGAGAGCGTAAAAGCGCGGACCGTGCTTGCGATACCTGAAATGCGCGAGCTCGTGCATTATCACGCTTTCGATCACTTCCGGCCGGAAGCGCAATAGACGCGCGTTCAGCGTGATGACGCCAGCCTTGGCGTCGCAGCTGCCCCAGCGCGACCTCATAGTGCGGACGCGGAGCTCAGGCCGGGGGAAGCGCCGGCGCGCGGCCTTCGACAGGCAGGCATCGAGCATGGCCGGAAAGCGGGCGGCAGCCTCCCGCGCGAAGAGGCGCTCCACGGCGATCCTAGCCTCTTCGGGATCGGCCGGGTCCCGGGCCGTCGCGATCACCTTGCCGCCGGAGAGCCGTGCCCTGGCCCGCGCTCCCGCCTCGAGTCTCAGCTCGAGCTCCTCGCCGAGGAAGGGCACCCGCCCCCCATCCTCCCAGGCGGGAGCGGCGGCACGTATCCTGGCCATCCGCGCGAGATGGCGTTCGATCCAGTTGCGGCGCCGCTCGAGAAAATCCCGTAAAAAAGGTTCCGGCGTGTCCGAAGGTGCTTTCATCACCAGGGAAAGGTCGGGATTGACCTGGAGCGACACCGTCCGGCGCGGAGAGCGGATGAGCAGGGCGCGTAAATCCCCCGATTCGATTTTCCCGGCGCTCGCCGAATCTCGTCTCGCCATCTGGGTCCTCCCGTTGAGAAGATGCCGAAAAGCGTTTACTCTGCCAAGTGGCAACACAACAATCGAGGAGCTGACATGGATATCCGATCACTCGAAAAAGTGGCCTTGAGCGCCAGGGTTCTCGCGATGGACGCCGTCCAGGAGGCCAATTCCGGCCACCCCGGACTCCCCTTGGGTTGCGCCGAACTCGGGGCCTTCCTGTACGGCCAGGCTCTCAAGCACGACCCAGTCGACCCTTCGTGGATGGACCGCGACCGGTTCGTCCTCTCGGCAGGCCACGGCTCGATGTTCCTCTACGCTCACCTTCACCTGGCGGGCTACGGCATAGGCCTCGAGGATATCAGGACTTTCAGAAAAGTAGGCAGCAAATGCGCCGGGCACCCCGAGTTCGGCTGCGCGCCCGGGATCGAGACCACGACCGGGCCCCTCGGGCAGGGCCTCGCCAACGCAGTAGGCATGACCATCGCCGAGAGCATGCTGGCCGCCCGCTTCAATACCGCGAAACGGAAGATCATCGACCATTTCACCTACGTCCTCGCGGGCGACGGCTGCCTCGAGGAGGGCGTCTCCGGCGAGGCCTCCTCCCTTGCAGGCCATCTCGGCCTCGGCAAACTGATCGTCTTCTACGACTCCAACAAAATCACGATCGACGGCTCCACCGACCTCGCCTTCACCGAGGACTCGGGCAAGCGCTACGAGGCTTACGGCTGGCAAGTCCTACGCGGCGATATGTACGATTTCGAGGGCCTTGGGCGGCTGGTCGCCCAAGCGAAGGCAGAACAAGCCCGTCCGAGCCTCATCATCCTCAAGAGCGTGATCGGCAAGGGCTCTCCTGGCAAGCAGGGCACTGCCGGCGTCCACGGCTCCGCCCTCGGCGAGGAGGAGCTGGCCAAAACAAAGGCCGCCATCGGCGCGCCTGCGGGCCAGAAATTCTGGGTGGACCCGGCCGCCTACGCTTTCTACGAGAAGCGCCGCCCCGAGCTTGCCAAGGCGCGGCTGGCCTGGCAGGCCGAATTCGCCGCCTGGAAGGCCGAGGAGCCGTCGCTTGCCGCCGAGCTCGAGGATTACCTCGCCTGTCGGGCCGGCAAACCCCTCGATTTGCCTGTCTTC
>CAWHFT010000177.1:0-7117 GCA_963828175.1 uncultured Spirochaetota bacterium | reverse complement strand
CCCACTATCCGCTATTTGCCGAGCGGCGACGATGTCCCCTTCGACCGCAGCATAATTCTTTCGGCTGCGCCCGGGGAATCGCGTGGTTATCTTATCCGTCTGGACTCCGGCGACGGCGAGGCGAATCCTTCAATTCGAGCCTACACGATAGATAAGCGGAGACCGGGGATACCCGTGGCCGTGCCTGGAACCGGGCTATACAGCGCAATCCTCCAGCCGCAGCTGTCGGGCAATAAAGATGCCGATATTTATTGGTCCATCGTAGGAGACGGCGACTCGCCTTCGGCGTTCGTCCGCTACGGCGATGGTTCTCGTCCGGAATTGAAGCCGCCAGCCTCCGGAACGACAACCTACACTCTGCTCGCCTATGAAGTCGACGCGCTCGGCAATAGCGGGTATCCATCGCGTTTCGTGTATCGGTTGACCGAGCCTGGCTTGCCCGCCGCCGCCCCGATTCCCGACTCGTCGACGATAAGCTCCGACCCGTCCCTGCCTGCCCTCGAGATCGATCAGGAGCGCGGCTATACCGAGCTCAAGATGTCCATTCCCGCGGGGGCGAAACTACTCGTCGACCTCCATCCGGACTCGCCTCCAGTCTCCATCGGCGATTTCGAGCGCATCGATCCAGAGGCCGGTATAGCCAGGCTCAGGATACCTTGTCCGTACGCCTGGTCGAGCGACATGATTGTGTATTACGGACTACTGAATGATGGGCGCGCTTCCTATTCCCCCAATCCGCTCACGGTCCATATTTCGAATCCCGCCGACGAGCCTCTGTCGCCCGAATCTCCGGTCCTCTCCGCCGATCCTGCAGGGAGGGGAACTTTCGCGATATTCCCCTCCTACGAGGGGGCACTGTACGTCTCAGTCGACGGCACGGATCCCGAGCCATACGATGCGCCACTTCTCCTGCCGTCAGGAAAGCGCAGTGTACGTCTCGCTTGGTACGGACAGGACGATGCGGGCCGACAATCGTCCACACACTCCCAGGACTTCGACCTACCGGCCGCCCTGCCCGACATCGCGTTGACGGGCATCGCTGACGGTGCGGTGGTCGGCAGCGATGTGACGCTCAAGCCCATCGCCAAGGGGACGTTGCGCTACGAGGTGCGGGTCGACGGCTCTCTTCCACCCGAGCCGGGAGCCGCCTCGCCGCTCGTCGGCGAAGGCCTAGCGATAACGTGTCCTCAAGGCGAGGAGCGTGCGGTCGTATTGCGCTACAGAATCCTTCGCGGGAGACATGGGGAGCGAGGGGCGCATACTACGGTTTCTTCTCGATAAGAAGCCGCCCGACCCCCCTCGCCCGAGCCAGCTGCCTTCGGGTTTCAACGACAAGACGGTTACTATCAGCCTCCTCCCGGGTCCGGGCGGAAAGGACGTCTTCGCGGCGGTGTCCGCGGACGGAGCCGACGCGCCTTTCCTGCCGGTAACGGGCCCGATCATACTCAAGGGCTCCGATGCCGGTCCGGTCCGCTACGTCCTGCGCGCGTATGATATGGATGCCGCGGGCAACAAATCCCAGGAAATGATGGCCTTGGCGCTGGTCGTGGACAGCACTTCGGTCTATGTCGCCGACGATGGCAGCGATAAGGGAGATGGCTCGCCGGATCGGCCGTATCGAAGCTTCGACGCCGCCCTAACCGCGGCGATCGCCTCCGGAAAGCGGAACGTGAATATCAGGGGCGCCCTCGAAATGCACGTCCCTGTCCAAGCCTCGACGGAGATAGGCATCGCGGGAGGATTCGGGAAGCTCTGGGTCAGGGATTCATCCGCGCGCGGCGCTTTACATGTGGCCATTCCCTCGTCCCAAGCCGCTTTTTCCCAAAAAGGCGCATCACTGTTGTTCAGGCAGGTCGACGTCGCGGTGGAAACCGCTGGAACCGGGGCCTTTATCGCGATGAGCGGCGCCACTCTCTCGCTGGAGGACAGCAGCGTTACGGCCGCGGCCGACGGGGACTGCGTGCTCGTTTCGGCGACCCGATCGAAGATCGACATTTCGGGCTCCAAGATCAAGGCTTCTCGGGCGATGGCCTTTACGGCCTTCTCCACCGATGCCAGCGAGATATCGCTCGCGAGCAGTTCGATCTCCGCTGCGCAGGGCGTGAGGATATTCGGAGCCTTCGATATGGATGGCGGCTCTCTCTCCGTGCGGGAGTCGCTTTTGGACAGCCGCGCCGACCTCGGACTCAACATGATGGCGCTTCGCGGTTCCTCTCTCCTCGTGGACCGTAGCCTGATTAGAGCGGTCGGCGGCTCGGGCTTCCTCCGCCTCGGCACCTTCAAGGCCGTCCAGGGAGAGGTCAGGACCAGCAAGGCGATCCTATCCTGGAACGGGCCCGGGATTCTCTTCGAGACTTCTGAAGGCGGGCCTTCCTTCCGTTTCGACACCATCATCGCCGATTCGAGCGAGGCAGCCCTGCGCTTCTTCGATTCTCGCGGGACCCCTCCCGAGATATGGAACAGCATTTTGGAATGCTCCGGACCCGGCTCGGAACTCCTCCGTACCGACGGTATTCCGGGAGCCGGAGTCTTGGTCGCCGATTGCGTGTGGGGTTTCGGCAAACTCATCGCAGGGAGCCTCGAGATAAGCGATCTATCCTCGCTCAATGCGCTCAATGCGGGGTCGGCGCCGTATTCAGCCAAGCCCATCGTAACAGAGTCCCCTGAAAAAACCTTCGCCGCCCCGCTCAAGGGTCAGGCGCCGCTGCGGCCCGACTCAGTCTGCGTGGGCTCGGCCTTCATCCTCGATGGCGAAGGCTACGATCTGGATTTCAACGGACGGCGTCGTCCGGGAAGAGCCACCCCGCCAGCGACAGGGACGGGTGACTCCTCGGCGGGCCTCAAGCCTGGGCCGGATATCGGCGCCGACGAGCTAGACGGGTAGGCAATGTCACTCAAGGCCGTTCTCATCCTCGTAGTCCTCGCAGCGTCCTCGGGCCTGAGTGCCGAGGATTCTACGCGCCTATCTTCCCGACAAAGCAGCTGCGAAGGCGATGAGACTCCTCGCCCTCATCGACAAGACTTCGAGCGCTATCGATTCGAAGCGAGCCGGAGCTCGAACCGAAGAGCTGAGGGCCCGAGCCGAAGCCGTCGAAGCCTATGCTCTTGTCACTGCCTCGAGAGGAAGTCAGAGCGCCTGGGCCAGCTCCGATGGTTCCGCCCTCTCCGTAGGTGCGCCTCAAGCCTGCACCGCGGCCAGGTCGCGGGCCAAGACAGCCACTAGGCTCATCGCCGCAGTTGGCGATGCCAAGGAAGAAGGTACTAGCCTTCCCGCCCTCATTTCCGCTCGCGACTCGGCATCTTCCTCTCTCGCCGACCTGATCCTCGGTTCAGGTATCGGCTCGAAGTCCTCGAGCTCGCTCGAAAGACTCCTCGCCGATAAATCCGCCATTTTTTCGAAACTCTTCCCCGAGGCCGCCGAAGTAGCAGCACTGCTGGTCAAGAGCGGACCGGCGGGAGGCCGCCTCGCCGCGGCCGCACTGGCAAATCGCCCGCCTTTGGACATCGCCGGCTACCTGATCGACTCGAGAGACCGAATCGGCGAGCTTGCCCCCTCAGCGATGAGCGATCTATCCCAGCTAGCGACCGTCAGCGCGGCCTACCGTTCTTGGGAAACGGCTTTTCCAGTAGCGGCGTACCCCGGCGATCTCGCGTCGGCTTCGACCGAGGATAGGGCGACTCTCGCGGCGGGCATCTCCGCGATCGCCGGTCTGCCGCCGGGTCGAGCGGCGGCCCTCTTCGACTCCTTGGTCGAAGGAGACGCGCGCGAGACGGCCGAAGCCGAGTCTGCGCGTCTCCTGGCCGGCATCTGGGAAAAGCTGCCCGAAGCCCGACGCGTGGAGTTCGCCGCGATCTGCGGCGTGCCCTATTATTCACTGGCCCTGTTCGCTTCGGCCATTTTTTCCGCTGACGAGACGCGACAACCTTCGCAAGCCGCCACCAATGCGCCGAAAGCCGCGGATTGGCTATCGATCCTGTCATCCCTCAACGGACTCGAAATAGCCATAGCCGACGAAGAGTCGGGCGTCGGGGCGGGCGCCTCCGGAACGCGACCCGAACCAGCGCTGTTGCTCCTCGAGAGGCCTGAGCTCGAGGGGATCGTCGCGGGCGAGACGCGTTATGCGAGTTTGTATGCCGAGGCGACGCACCGGTTGAGCGGCCTTTACGCTCAAGCCGCCGAGGACGCCTCGACGCGGCTCGAGGCCTCCTCGGACCTCGCCGAGGTCATCCGCCCTCGCACTCGGATCTCCCCCGAAAATCATAAGTGTACGATCCATCGACCTGAAGATGCCCGCCGCCGGCAGAGGCCGATGGATCGCCTTTTTCGCAACGGCCACTGACGTTTCGGGCATTTCCGTTTCGATTCCGCTGCCGGCGAGCGCGGCGGCCGCCGAGTACGCGACGGCCTTTGCTAAGGCCGCCAGCCTGCGCACGGGTCCAAGGGTTCGGCGAAGCCCGATACGGCCTCAATGCTGGCGAAATACGGTCAATACGTCGTCTCGGCGTACGATCCGGAAGGCTCCAACGATTCGCTCGTGATCGATGTCTTCCCGCGCGCGGGCGGTCCGCAAAGGCCTCCCATCGTGGGAGATGCGGATCTCGAGTCCGCGCTGCTTGGAGGCTGGCGACCATGAAAGCCCGCCTCGTCGCGCTCGCGCTCGCGGCGTCAGCCGCCGTCTATTCCTGCATGCCGGGCGATGCGGCCGCCAAGCAGAGCGGGCAATCGATCGGTACATCTGAGGCTGGGGCCGAGCCGAAGGGTCTGGATCCACGCGCCGCCTTCGAGAGCTCCGGGCTTCTGGGCGGCATGAGCGCCTTGCCTGAATCGTCCATCGTTCTCATCGAACCGGCGGGAAACCCGGAGGCCGGCGTCGTTCTCTCTCTCGGCGGGCCCCTGTCCACGGCAGCTGTCGCGCGCCGGCGCGGGTTCGATCACGAAATCGTCCTCGCATCGGGCGCGCGAGCCGCCCTGCCGGGGCCCGCTCTGGCGATGGCGGCCTCAGGGGAAAGGATCGCGGTGGCGTGCGCCGAAGCCCAAGCTGCGGCTCTCGGCTCCCTGATATGTTTCAAGGCCGAAGGAGAAGGCGAGGGCCTGGCCCAAGCCTGGGAAAAAACCGGCCCGCCTGTTAAGCGTCTCATCGCGGTGCCGGCGGGACGAATCGCAGCGGCCGACGAGTCATCGCGGCTCTATCTAGTCGATGCCGCCACGGGCGTCGAGATTTGGGGGAAGCTGCTCCAAACGCCCGCCGCGGATATCGCCTACGCGCCAGGCTTCGATCATTGCGGCCTCCCGATCGAGTCTCCTCGCGTACGACGAATCAACGGGAGCCTTGGCGTGGAGCGCCGCGCTTACCGCCAACGCGGTTTCGATCTCCGCCGGAAACGGCTCCGCCCTGGTCCTTGGCGAGAGCGGCAGCTTGTCCGCCTTTTCCCTGGTCGACGGCAAGGGCATAGGAGCGGCCACCGGTCCCTTCGACCCGAATTTGCCGCCGGTCGCGGACGGCGCCTCGGCGCTCGTCGGCCTGGTCGGCGGCGGCGCCGCCGAGATCGACGTAAAGAGCGGACAAACCGAGAGGTCCTGGACCTGGGAAGGGCCCGCCTCCTTCCTAGCTGCCGACAGGGATCGATTGTACGCGGGCGTATCCGGGAGGAAAGGCAGGGGCCTCGTTTTCGCCTCGAGGGCTGGCGATACCGGATTGAGCCTGATCGAGCTCGACCATCGATCTTCGGCGCGCCTCTCGCGCAGAGCGGCGCGCGAGGCGGGCTGCTCCTGCTCTTGATGGACGGCTCTCTCGAGCTGCTCGGCAAAAGGCGGGCCGCACCCGAGGGCGCCTCGGCCCTGGAAGCGGCCATCGCTCCGTCCCCGGAGACTGCCCAGGCCATCGCCTCGGCGCTCGGCCGATTCAAAACCGGCGACGGCCTCGAAACGCGGCGCTACCTGCGTTTCGATCTTTTTGCCCAAGGCATACCCGTCGATACCGAAGTCGCGTTCACCGCGTTCCGTTACGAAGGCCCGTCTAACGAGAAGCGGAGCTTCGCCGCCAGTCCCGCGAGCATCGGCGCAGTCGTCGCGATATTCGACGAGACCGGACGTGAGCTGGCCGCCAGCATAGACGAGCTTGCGTCCAGTTCGCGCGCCGCCGCCTACTTCGAAAAAGGCAAAGTTTATTGGATAGTCGCCGGCTGGACCTATCAGGCCGAGCCTGACGACCTTCAGGCTGTACCTCAAATAACGGTGCCGGGCGGCACTATGCCGTTCTTCGGGATGATGATGATACCGTCGACGATGTAGTGCGTCGAGTAATCGCCGTCGGGGCGGTCCCTCGGGTCTATGCCGATGCGGCAGTTCTCGCCGATCCGCGCGTTCTTGTCGATAATCGCCCCCTTGACTATCGATCCTTTGGCGATCCCGACGTCGGGCCGGCCTATGTCCGATTTGCCGCCTTGTCGGCCGGGCTCTCGTAGTAGTCCGCGCCCATGCAGACGACGCCGTCGAGGCTCGCCCCCGTTTCTATGACCGTGCGGATGCCGATTATCGAGCGCGTGATGGACGCGTTCGTGATGATGCAGCCCTCGGCGGTCATGTGCGCGAACCGCATGAAACCATACCCGCGCTGCTCGCTTCCATCCAGAGCCGCAATGGCCGCCTGCTGCACCTCACCACGCGGCAAGCCAGCCTGGAGGACGTCTTTGTGCACTTGACGGGACGCCACCTGCGCGAGGAGTGAGAGGACGGCAATCGGAAGATCCGGAGATTGGCTGATCGGATGAACATGGAACAAGACACAAAAGCGAATTCCAAGGTCCCGGCATCGAGCCGGGGTCCTTCGAATCCCCGGTCTACCGACCGCCCAGTCACCGGCCGTTGGAAAAGTTATCGTCTGCTTCTGCTGGCGCGTCTCAAGGAGTTGTATCGCGAACCGGAGGTCATCTTCTGGGTTTTCGTCTTTCCCATTCTGCTGGCGCTGGGCTTGGGAATCGCCTTCCGCAATAAGCCTGCGGACGTCAGTCACATAGCCGTGGTGGCGGGGCCCGAAGCATCTCACGCGATAGACCTGCTCCACCAACCAGGGGTCTCCAGCACGGTCCACGCGGATTTGCTGCCCGCGAGTGAGGC
>CAWHFT010000176.1:0-11029 GCA_963828175.1 uncultured Spirochaetota bacterium | reverse complement strand
TGTTTCTGCCGCCCGTACGTATTGTTTATGCCGCTGCTCGGCGACACCTGGTCGTACTCGGATCGACGTTGGCGTCGAGTGCACGCATGGGCCGAGCCCGTCGCCCCGCTGCGGTCACTCCTTCACGTACGAGATCAGCGTGCGGGCGTGGCGGTGCTGTTCGGTGGAATTCAATCGGGCGACCGGCCGTTGGGGGATAGTGGATATTTGACGGAAGCTCGTGGAGGAAAATCGGTGGCTATTCACCGCGAGCACGCCGCTATGCTGCCTTCGCGTACGACCCTTGTGGATTGGATGCCGCCGCAATTCGAAGCCGTCGTCGGTCGTCATTAGAGCGGCTCTCCATCGCTGGTCAGCGTTTTCGGCTCGCCCTTTCACGCTGTGTTCAGCGGCCTAGCAGATCGGTCAAATAAGCAACGACCTTCTTGACCGCCTCATCCACGGTCTGGGCCATCTCGGCGTCCGAGGTGTTTTTCATGTCAGAATGCTCGACGATGAACGGACACTCGCCGTAGGACGACTCGATCTGAATGTCCTTATCAAGATGACCGGGACCGACCGCCCCAGTGTCCTTTTCGATCGCGCTACCGATTGGCTACTTGCCCACAAGGTGCTGCTTCCCGGTGCTTCGGTGCTGGAACGGTTCGTTGCTCGCGTGCGAAAGAACGTCGAGGTTAGGCTCTACAGGTTGCTGGGGGAAGGCGTCACCGCTGACCAGAAAGCTCTCTTGGAAAATCTGCTGCCAGTGCCCGAAGGTACCCGGATATCCCGATTGGATCAACTCCGACTGGGACCTTCCACAGTGAGCGGCCCGTCTCTGGTGCATGCCCTCCTTAGACTTCAAGCCATTCAAAACCTGGGGATTTCTCTGCCGGCCACCGCGCAGATCCCACCGAACCGCATCGCTTCACTGGCTCGTTTTGCCAACACGGCAAAAGTGACTATCATCAACAGGCTCCCTCCGGAACGCCGCGTGGCTACGTTGGTAGCCTTCGCGCATTGCATGGAGGCCACCGCGCAGGACGAGGCCCTGGAGGTGTTCGAGATTCTCCTGAGGGACATGTTCAGCGAGGCCGAGAAGACACAACGAAAGGCCCGCCTTCGAACATTGAAAGATATGGATCATGCAGCGAGCATCCTGGCGGAAGCCTGCAGCTTCCTGCTGGATCCGGTCCTGCCTGATGAGGAGCTACGCAACCAGGTGTTCTCCAAGACCTCGCGGGAGGACCTAGAAAACGCCCGCGCGCAGGTCACATCCTTGATTAGGCCTTCCGACGACGTTTTCTATCAAGAGTTGGAGACCCAGTACCGCAGCGTGCGGCGATATCTTCCTGCGGTGCTGGAACATCTCCACTTTGATTCAATCCCGGCCGGGAAGGATGTTGTAACCGCCTTCAACTGGCTTCGTTCCACGACCACCAGTCGGCGACAGTCCGGTGAAAAGGCCCCGCGGGAGATCATCAGCAAGCCCTGGGAGCGTCACGTCATACAGGATGGCGGCGGCATCAATCTCCATGCCTACACATTCTGCGTTTTAGACCGGCTTCACTCAAGTTTGAAACGGCGCGATGTTTTTGTCCGCCCGAGTTGGCGCTACGCCGATCCCCGCGCTGGACTGCTTGATGGAGCCGAATGGCAAGCAGCACGGCCGGTTATCTGCCGCACACTGGGCCTTTCCCCAGAGTCCGCTCCCGTGTTGACTGCGTTGTCCGAAGAGCTGGACCAGACCTACAAGGAAGTTGCAGCGCATTTTTCGGCTAACCCGGCCGTGCGCTTCGAAATGGTGGAAGGCAAGAGCGAACTCATATTGACGCCCTTCGATAAGCTGGAAGAGCCTGCTTCCCTCGTGGCTCTTCGGGTAGCCGTGGCGGCACGGCTACCTCGCGTTGATCTTCCGGAAATCTTGTTGGAGGTTGCCGCCCGGACAGGCTTCACCGAGGCGTTTACCCACGTCACGGAGGCAACGGCGAGGACCGCCGATTTAAGCCTGAGCCTATGCGCGGTGCTGCTTGCCGAGGCCTGCAATATCGGTTTGGAACCATTGGTCCGTCACGACATCCCTGCTCTGCGGCGGGACCGGCTGTCCTGGGCCAGCCAGAGCTATATCAGGGATGAGACCCTCACTACCGCAAATGCTCGGTTGGTCGCCTTTCAAAACCGGATTCCACTGGCACATGCATGGGGAGGCGGAGAAGTAGCATCGGCGGATGGTTTGCGTTTCGTCGTGCCAATCAAGACTGTCCATGCGGGGCCGAATCCAAAATACTTCGGTATCGGGCGCGGCGTGACGTATTACAACTTGATTTCTGACCAATTCACCGGGCTGAACGCGATCACCGTTCCGGGGACCCTGCGTGACAGCCTGATACTTCTTGCCGTCGTGCTGGAACAGCAAACCGAATTCCAGCCCACCAAGATCATGACGGATACAGGCGCGTACAGCGATGTGGTCTTCGGATTGTTCCGCCTGCTGGGTTATCGCTTCAGCCCGAGGCTGGCCGACATAGGCGGTACGCGTTTTTGGCGCATCAACTCACAGGCCGATTACGGTGAACTGAACGCCATCGCCCACCAGCGGATCAACATGGATCTTATCACCCAAAATTGGGATGACTTGCTACGACTGGCTGGATCCCTCAAGCTTGGCCGGGTTCCCGCGACCGGTATCATGAGGACCCTCCAGGTAGGGGAGCGGCCAACACGACTGGCACAAGCCTTGGCGGAATTTGGTCGTATCGACAAGACCCTCCATTCTCTGACTTACCTCGATGACGAGGACAAGCGACGGAGCATCCTGAGCCAGCTAAATCGGGGAGAGGGACGCCATGCTCTTGCCCGCACGGTTTTCCACGGAAAGCGTGGCGAACTGCGACAGCGCTATCAAGAAGGGCAGGAAGATCAATTAGGCTCGCTGGGCCTGGTGGTCAACATCATCATCCTGTGGAACACGCTTTACATGGACGCCATCCTCAATCAGCTCCGCAAGGATGGATTCCCCGTCCGAGACGAGGACGTGGCTCGGCTTTCTCCCTTGATCCATGATGGCCACATCAACATGCTGGGTCGGTATTCCTTCGCAGTCCCAGAGGCCGTTGCCCGCGGAGAACTACGCCAACTTCGGAATTCTGTCGACGATGAGTAGTATCCTTATGCCGTTTTGCTGTTCCATTGATCCCCAAACCCCAGTTTTCGAAATTCGAGATGAGCTTCGGTGGCGAGCTTCGACGTGAGAATCGATGGGTAGTATTGGGAGATATCATTCCTTGGGAAGAGGTCGAGAAGCGCTACGCGAAGCTATTCAGTCCGGAGAACGGCCGACCCGCCCTTCCAGTCCGTGTCGCGCTTGGCGCGCTCGTGATCAAAGAGCGCCTGAAGATCAGTGACGAGGAGACCGTCGACCAAATCCGCGAGAATCACTATCTGCAATACTTTCTCGGTTACGAAGCGTATCGGGATGAGCGGCCCTTTGATCCCAGCATGATGGTGCATTTCCGGAAACGGCTCAGCGGCTCGGTGCTCAAGGAAATAAACGAGATCATGGCGCCGAAGTTGGATCGAGAAAAGAGTGAGCAAGATGATTCGGGAGCGAGCGGAATGCGTCATCCGGAGATGGCGAGAGTGAGAACGAAGGAACGATGATCGTCGATGCGACCTGTGCGCCTGAGGACATGAGGTTTCCCCACGACGTGACGACGCTCGACGAGGCCAGGCGGAAGACCGAAAAGATCATCGATGCGATGTTCACGTTAATGCCTGCTGGAAAAGAGAAGCCGCGGACGTACCGTCGAGTGGCGAGGAAGAAGTTCCTGACCTTCATCCGGAATCGGAAGCCGCGCAAAGGTGACGTAAAGAGGGCGCTAAAGAGCCAGATCCAGTTCGTCGAGCGCAACTTGCGAAGCATAGAGGCGATGGCGACCGAAGTCGGTATAGGGATATTGAGCCGGAAAGAGCATCGCGATCTGCTGGTCATTGCAGAATATGTCCGGCAGCAGCGGGAACTGCGGGAGACCGGCGAGCTTTCCTTGCCCGGCAGGATCGTGAGCATATGGAAGCCTCATGTCAGGCCCATAGCGCGCGGGAAGGCGCGGGGGATGTTCGAGTTCGGTGCGAAGATATCGGTGAGCCTGGTGAATGGGTATGCGCGCGTCGAGAGGCTTTCATGGGACAACTACCACGAAGGGATTGACCTGAAGACGCAGATCGCCGCGTACCGCGATCGCTACGGGATATACCCCGAGGCAGTGTGCGCGGACAAGATCTATCGCACGAGGGACAATCTTAACTTCTGCAAAGAGCATGGGATCAGGCTGTCAGGACCGAAGCTTGGGCGACCGTGCAAAGATGAGGGAACAAGACGAGAGCTTCGGCGGATAGAGCGACAAGACGAAGGGACGCGGGTAGCGATCGAAGGCAAGTTTGGGGAGGGGAAACGGAGCTACTCCTTGGACAATGTCCGAATGAGGCTCAAGGAGACGAGCGAGACCTCCATCATGATGACCTTCCTACTGATGAACATCATGAAGCTGGCACGAGACCGAGCGAGGTTTCTTTTTGCGCTGTTGTCGATGTGCATTTTCTGTGCGCTCAGAGCTCTACGAAGCTCTGAGAAAGGCTTGCTTGATGCCGCATAATGGCAATATGGGCTTTTTCAGGAGCCCTCACTTACAGCATTGGGTTTTTGTGTTGGCACTACATTGTCGTTACCACGCTGAAGGGCCGGCATTCAAGTGAAAACGATCAACCTCGGATGCTCGGGGGGACCGCGACGCCGGTCGCTTTAAATACCGCTCCCGATGAACCACGGAGGTCGGTCCGCAGATGATAGGTCGATCCGTCCATTTCGAGTTCGACTTCTTGGAGTGCTCGAAGGTCCTGGCGAATAGCGTTCCACTCGAATCGCTCACCCCGATCTTCCAAACGTGATTCAAGCTCTTTGAGAAGCATGAGAGCAAGGAACGAGCAAAACACATGCCCGCGGATGGTTTCGTCCATCTTGTGGTAGATCGGCCGTGTTTCCAGGACGGTCTTTACCGAGCGGAAGACGTCCTCGACCATCCACAGCTCCTTGTACTGCCGAGCGACGTCGGCCGCACTCAGATCGGTATTGGTCCGCAGGATCCAGATACCATCGAACTTCTCCTCGCTCTTGACCTTCTCCTCGTCGACTGCGAAGTGCTCCTCTCTGGCGGTTTTCAGGTACTTGCGATATCCGTTATTTCCGACGAGGTTCTTGTCGCTCGCCTTGAGCTTCTCGCGAAGCGACTCGACGATGGCAGCGCGATCCGCTTTGTCCTTGCGCGCCTGTTCTTCGTTGTAGCAGATAATGTAGCGCTTACCTTCGATTCTCCTCTCACTGACCTTAAGAGGAGAGGGAGACTTCGCCGTGCGCCGCGGCCCGACAACTTCGATGAAGCTGTCGTCTATCGTGAGATTCTCGTCCCGGAACGAGCTGTCCTTACGCATCCGAACGCCGAAGATGTACTGGAGCTTGAGCTCATCGCCTTCGAGCTTGGCGATAGTGTCGCGGCTTATCATGCCCCGATCGGCCACAATGCAGACCGAGCTTATTCCGAATCGAGAACGAAGCCGCTCCACGATGGGCATCAAGGTCGTCACATCGCTGACGTTACCGGGCCAGAGCTCGCAGCAGATCGGTTTGCCGGCTCCGTCGAGGATCGCCCCGACGACCATCTGGTTAAGATCGGGACGGGAATCCTTGCTGTGTCCGCGACGGCCGAGTTCCTGTCCGCCTGAGCCCTCGAAGTACAGGCTCGTGGTGTCGAAGAAGACGACCTCGAGGCTGGAGAACAGATCGCTCTTGCGCAGGAATAACTCTTCCTCAATCCGATCCTTGCGACATCGGCAGGTCAGGGGATCCGAACCGATCTGGATAATCCGTTCGCCGAGCCAGGCCATGGCTCGATACAAATGATGGAGCTCAATATCGTCGACACCCGCGATGGCGAAGTCGATTTTCCATGTCTCCGCCGCGCGATCGCTACCCGAGGCGAACAGGCGATGCAGGACGGTGAGGAAAATGGCGCGTTCTAGGGAAAAGCGATGGCGATCATCATCGTCGCCACGTATCACTTCGATCGTCTGTGGTATGCCGAGCTCTCGCCACAAGCGCTCGAAAATGAGTGATGGTCCGAGTGCCTTGGTGGTTCGCGCAGTGATCGAGCCTTCTTTCTGAGCATCAACGACGCGAACCGCCGTCGTGTACTTCAAGAATGAACGGGCGAGGTCGTCTAACTTACCGGATTCGATCATCTCGTCTGCGTGGCCAAGTGTAGCGATGACGCGTTGGCGAACGGACGTGCCATTGCGATGGTTTTCGACGATCTGGAGGTAGGAGAGCTTACCTGCTTTCTTGATCCGAACGAACACGGCGGAGCCTCATGCACCACAGTATCAACCCATTGCTCATATTTTGCAATATAATTCGATACTAATACCTCCATTTCTTGGCACTACACGGAATGCAAATTCGGACATCGCGTCTATATGCTATAATGAATTAGCTGATGAGATAGGTCTCAAAGTGTTGAAGATGGGCCTGATCCACAAACTGTTACCACAGAATAACTTGGAATTCCTTGCCGTACGATTTTTTCCGTTTTCTGCGACGCCCCCTCCAAGTCCGAACTTCCGGCCATCCTTTGCGAAACGCTTATAAGCAGACTGGCATTCCCTTCGAAGCGGACTCTCGGAGGTACTACTCCTCCGGGTAATACTGCACATCGCCCCAGAAGCCGTCCGGATCGGAGACTTTGGGAATGATATCCCCGAAAGGGTAAGAGAGTGCATAATCCTCGTTCTCGATCGATCCCTTGCTGATGAGGAATCGTGTAACCGCTTTGTCAACCGCGCCCCATTGATGCTTATAGTCCCTCGAGCCTCGCAGGAAGTCCACGTACTCTATATCGTTAGCGAATCCGTACTCAGCGAGGGCTGAGATCAGCACGCTCCCGATGTTGATCTCCTTGAGATCAACTCGGATCGGCAGGAAATAATAGATCACGCTTTCGAAACGGAAGGCTATAATGCAACCGAGGAACTCGCCGCGTCGGGACAGCGTAAACTCGATGCATCGGCCAGGCACGCTCGTGTGGGCCTTGATGAGTTCCTTTACGAATAGGACGTTTCCCTCGATCGCGAACAGGGAGAAGCCTCCCTTCGCGCGCCAATACTCCTTCGAGATTCCCACGAAGCGATCGATAGTCCTCATTATCGTCGCCGAATCGTCCAGTCGAGACAAGCTGAGACCCCCCTCCTCCATAACCCGTCCGCTCTTCCTGAGAAGGCGCACGATCGTTCGGTTCGCTTTGGCGATGAAGTCTTCGTAGCCCGAGAACACGGATAAGGCCAAGACGGGACAGGTCGCGTAGTAGCGCTCCGCGAAGCGCGCCCTCAAGCCTTCCGAGCCCGTCGCTATTACGAGGCGGTCGCGTAGGGTCGAGCATAACTCGTCGTCGGGACCGATTCCCTTCAAATCGACGAGCGAACCGCCCGATTCGAGGAAGTCGAGGATATGCTCGACCACGACATCGATAGTCTCTTCGCCCCGACCATCATGGACGAAGCCGTGATAGTCGAAGTCGTCGTCGCCGATGAAGGTGAGGATCTTGGCGCCGATGTCCTTTATGATGAAAGGAGCGATCAGGAGGACCGTCCCCGAGGCGTCCTCTACTACGAGCGTTTCCAGGCTATAGCGCAGCTCGCGAAAATAGCAGATCTTCGATTCGTCGCCGAGGACGATCTTCTGCGCGCGTCCGTCGATTGCCAAGAAGGAGCGCAGCCACGCCATGCAGAATTCCCAAGTCGCGAACAGGCCGGTGCCCGATCGAGACAGGCGCTTCCAATCGATCTCGTACCGCAGCAACGCCTCTAGGTCCCGAACGATGGTCGTGTGCACGCCGATCCCTACCTTGGGCGCTAAAAGAAATACTGAGGCTTCTTGACTTCGACTATCTCGGATAGCCGAGCCAGGTCCGCGACAACGCCGGCGTCAACCGGCCTGGCGATCGGCCGTTCGATCGGGCGCAGACCAAGCGCGCTGCCCAGCGCCTCCTCGTCTAGACCTGTTCCGCCACGCTCGATGGTGATCGCGATACCGTCGCCGTCGCGGGAGCAAAACCAGAAAGGCGAAAGCCCGCGATCGAGGACCTGTCCAAAGACGGCGTCCTTGATGTCGCAAAACGCGATCTCCTTGCCTCCAAGCTCGTAGCGCTCGCTGTCCCTGCCCCTCAGCTCTATCGCAGGGCTTCTCCGCTTGCATCCTTCGCCGCAAGGATTAAGGTACCTGAAATTATCGCCAGTATCGTACTTCAGCAAGGGCATGGCCTGCTTGCGTATCGTCGATAGGATAAGCGGTTGGTCGTCTCCGACGGGTCTCGAATGGAGAATGAAGCTGTCTTCGGCTATATGGAGATTACCGCGCTCGCAGGAATAGGCGATATTGCCGCACTCCGAGGATCCATAGAAATTATAGACCGGGGCGGACCAAAGCGCTTCAATGTATCTCTTCTGGTTTCCGGTCAGGAGTTCGCCCGCGCAGGCGATCGCCCTGAGGGCGGGGAAATCCTCGCCGGGGCGAAATCCCATCCTCTCTGCGATTTTCGCCAGCAGGATCGCCTCGGTCGGATTGGCGCACAGTACGGTGATCTTGAGCCGATGCAAGAAATCGACGACGCGCGGGTATGGGGAGACATTCGTCTTCGATCCGCACGCGATTACAGTTGCGCCACCGCGATGCGCGGCGCTTTGGAATATGTGCGCCGGCGTGGAAAGCGCGTAAGGATACCTGATCAGGACGAAGTCATTCCTGGCGAACCGGAGGGGACCTAAGGATACCTGACGCACATAATTAATGAAGTCCCGCTTCGTGAGCAGGCTTGCGGTCGGCACGCCGGTGGTACCGAAGGACTCATGGTACCGGGAAAGTCTATTCGGCCTCACTAGTAAAAGCCCGAACGGGTACCAGCGCCGCAGGTCCTTCTTGCTTGTCACGACCTCTCTGCGCGCATAATCCGCGCGAGAAGCAATGGGCGGGTCGAAGATACCCCCGTGCCTCAGTATTTTATTTATGATCAGGAAATACCGTAGTTTGCCGATGAGCTTCGCCATGCCGATCCTCACAGTTCCTGCATCGCCTCGAAGGTGAAGCCAAGCTTGTTCAAGCTGCTGTAAATGCACATGAGCGAGAATCGGGACGTGCCAAGGGAATACCCGATCCCGCCGCCGGAAGCCGTATCGAAAGCCGAATCCGCGAGCAGCTGGCCGTTTTTCAGGCCGAAGAGCCCATCGGTGAAGACCTTGACGAAGCCCTGCCCCAACGACGAGCTGATGGGGAACGGATAGAAATAGGCGTCGATGCTATAAAAGGCGATGCTGTCGCTGAGCCTATCCGCCTGACCGTCGCCTCGGATATAGTCCGAAGTCTTGAACGCGAAGAAATCGAAGTCCGAATGCCAGACCTTGCCGAAATTCGCTCCGGCGTCTAAGACTAAGTTCCGGTCCAGCACGCTGAGAGGCAATTCTCCCTGGACCTGCAATATCGAGGAAATTCCATAATCCGAAAACTCGGGCTTTACGAGGTAGCTGTACTTCGCCCCACACCGCAGCTTGCCGTTCCAGCCGTCGATCGCATCGAAGTAGAGCGATCCGTTCAGCGCGATGGCATCGAGGCTCACCTGGTCGGCGTAATAGACGGCTCCGGAGAAAAAATCGGCGCTCGCCTCGAAACCGAGCGGACGATAGGCCAACCCGAAGCCGTAGCCCTTCTTGACTAGGCAGCCCGTTATGCCGGACTTGTCCCATGCGTAGTAGGCCGACGCCGTCGCGTCGAAGGCCTCGGCGGACAGCTTGGCGCCGAACAGGGGTGACTGCATTTTATAGTTGTAGTAATACCCGCCGGATAGGTCCAAATCGCCGCTCACGCTCTCCTTCTTCAAGGAGAGCGACAGAGTCCCCGTTGTGTAGTCTTCCTCGGAGAAGACCTCCGGCGAAAGAGAGAAATAGGGCCGCGCTTGCCCTTCGCCTGCCAGCCGCCCATGATGGCAGGCGATGAGCAGCAGCACGGCGGCGATATACTTCATTGGCCTCATTTTTTGGTCGAGCATTGCACCCCCGCGTACACAGTGGTCAGGACGGGATTCGCGAATGTATTGCTATTCTTGTCGCCAGCGAACCACCGGGATCCGAAAATCAGCTTGAAACCGGAGTTCGCGAAAAAGACGATCCGCGAATCGACATAGACGCCGAAATCCGCTAGATCGATTCTTACATTGTTGTAGATTTCTAAAGGGTTGCTTACCGGGATGTAATTGAGGGAAATACCGAGCTCGTACGCATCCGCCTCCTTGTACGCCTCGACGAGTGCGTCGATGTCATTCGGGAAGTCGTACTGCAGCGACGTGGAGAATTGGAAGACTGGGGCCGTCCCGGACAGCGAGACAGCGTAATCGAGCTCGCAGGATATCGTCGAATTCTCTATCGGGTTGCCGCTCGCCAACAGGTCGCTTATCGACCTCCAGGTACCGTCCTTGGAATACGAAAGCGCGGATTGCAGCTGCAGCTCGAAGGGCGAGAACTCGCGGGAGTAGCGCAGCCATTGGGAGCTCCAATCGAAGTCGCCTCCGGTAACCAGGCCTTGGTTGACCGCGGCCCCGACGAGGAACGTACCCGCGCTCTCCGCAAGGGAAGCCTCAAGCGCGCAGGTACTACCCTTATCCCAGTTGTCGTAGTCCTCCAGCAGGGATCCCGAACCGACGAGCGCGGCCTCGGCCGGCATGTACGCCGGGGAGAAGAATAGCCGTAGCCCCAGTCGTATCTTCCTTTCCCGGCCTTGAGGAAGAAGGAGCCGCTATTCAACTCGTATAGGCACTTCGCTACGTCGAAGGTCTTTCCGTCGTAGAGATCGAAAGCGGCGGAGAGCGATCCTGCGCCGCCGAGGCCGAGCTCGAAGTTCGCGGAAGCTATTTCCTCCTGAACGAGCTGGTTGCCCGCCATCTCATATGTGGATGAGCCG
>CAWHFT010000175.1:0-13177 GCA_963828175.1 uncultured Spirochaetota bacterium | reverse complement strand
AGGAAACGGAGCCCGAACCGAAGGCGAGGACGCGGAAATCGGTGCGCGTTGAATAGGAATACGTCGCGACCGAGCCGGGGATGCCTTCGTCGAGCGAAAGCTTGACGCGCAGAATTATCGATTTGCCGTCCCCGACGAGCGAATTGAGGGCGAGGGCGTACCGCGCGGGCGCCTTCCGGTCGCTGCGGTCGATCTCCTTGAGTGTGAAGTCGCGCCGCGATAATTGAACGCTCTCCTGCGAGCCGAGACCCGGCAGCGGCCGCACCTCGAGGGTGATCATATCGGCGAGCGAATCGACTGCGAGCGGCGCCGGAAAGCTCAGCGTCATTTTCTGGAAGGACTCGAGGTTGAAGGAAGACCCCGCGGGGCTGACCGAGGAAGGCGGCGCCATCAGCGTAGACCGGGTGAAGCTGCCCGCCGAGGTGCGGAAGGTATACGTGCGAAGAGGCGGCCATGACTCGGCGGGGAGGAACTGGAGCGTACGGGCGTCGAGCCATCGGTACTCGCCGGCTTGCGCGGGCGAAATCGACAGCAGGGCCGAGGCGTCGTCTCCCGGTCCGCCGCCGCTGGGGCCGCGGTCCTGAGCGAAGAACACCGTCACGGGATCGTACTCGCGCAGGAAGCGTTCCGGGAGGAGCCGCTCCGGACCGGCCGTACCCGCGCCTTGCGCAGCGGCCTGTCCCGTCAAGGCGAGGACGAGCGAGAGAACCGCGAGGGTCTTTCGGGCCGAGGCCCCGTTGTTGTGTGTGCTCATGTTCGTGCCTCACTCCCCGTCGCCTGATTTCTGTCTGCGGGTCCATACCTCGAAGCTCTGCTTCGATCTTCCTGCCAAGACATCTGCCGGGTATGGAACCCGCATACAATCCATTCCTTGCAGAGCGAACGATACCCCGGAAGCTCTGCTCCGGGGTCGTTCATTGGCTCTGATCATCGCCGTTGTCGCCTTGGTCGAAGGTAGCTTGTTCGTCCTGCGACGTTTTCTCCGGCTGGACAAGCGCGCCGCGCCCCCGCAAGGGCACTGCGATGGATGCGCCCGCGCCCCCTCCCGCCTCGTACGAATCGACGACCTCGGGCGGCACGCCGAGGCGCGAGCCCTCGGTCCCGGCGAGGACGAGGTTGTATTCCATCGGCGCTGAGTCGAGTCCCTTCACGACGAGAAGGTAGGTTCCCGGATCGAGCGTGGCGAACATAAGCGGCCCCTTCGCGATGAGTCCCTGCCGCGAATCGTAAAGGAAGCCTTGGAGACCGTCGCTGTCGGCCTTCACGCCGACACCGACGAGTCCCGAGGCGCCGACCCCGAAAGACCATGCCTGATACTCGCCCGCGCCGATAAAGGCTTTTTGTTCCAGGCTCGCGCCGTCGGCGACCTGGCTCTCGATCTTGTCGAGGCGCAGTATTCCCTCGACGCCCGAGCCGCGCACGGGCCTCTGCCACAGCGTGTAATCGCCCGCGCCGAGCCAGGCAAACAGATGCATGTCGTCTCGGCTTCCCGATACGAGGATTTTGCGGTCCTGACCCGCGCCGCCAAGGCTGAGCAGGCCCGGCCCCGGGCAGGAGATGTCGACGTAGCCGGGAGCCGAAAGGCTGAAGCGGAAAGCGTCGCCCTTGCCCGTGAGCAGCGCGGCCCCGTTGAGCTCGCGCGGCGCGGCCATGGCGTCCGCGTCGACGAGGCCGTCGACCTCCTTCCCGTTCTTGGCGAGCCAGGCCCGCACGAAGCCGCCGGCCGACCTGATGCGGATCGCTCCGTCGGAGACGGGCAGGCTGGTGAAGGCGCCGTCGGCCGGATCGCGCGACGCGCTCGCGTAACGGCCGTCCTTCGTTTCGAGCTCCACCTGGACCGAGTCGCCAGCGAGGAAGAGCTGTTCCTGCGCGTACGCCTTCACCTGAAGCCTGACGCCCTCGGGGGGAAGGTTCACCGCCTCGAACGGCCGGGCCGAGGACAGCTCCTCATCGACCTGGCTTTTCGCCGGCAGGACGATGAGCCTGACGCTCGCGTCGGCGATCCCCGAGTTCGCGATATAGATTCTGCAGGCCGGGACACTGATGGCCTCGGTCGCGCGGCCGTCGTAGCTCGAGCGCGTCGCGAAGGATTGCCCATCCTTCCAGGCCGAGAGCACCAGGCCCTCGCCGAGCAGCGTCGAGAGCGTGCAGGCCGGAACGTCCATCGCGAGGCACGTGCCCGCGGGAATACTCAACGTCTTTCTGGTACCCATCGCGAGAGGAGAACCGGCCGTCATTTCATAAAGCTCGGCTCCCACGCCGATGCGCCGGTCGAGGCCCTGCCCGCGCTCGCCGTCCCAAACCCTGGTCCTCCACGCGCCCGGCGGCAAGAGGGCGACGCCGCCTTGAGACCAGGCGGCGGAAGCTTGCCAATCGTACGGCGCGGCTCCGGCCGCGGAGGCACTCACCGCCGAGAGGCCGCAGCGGAACTGCCCGCGGGTATCCGCCGCGAGGAGGATCGCCTTGTCGGCCGATTCGATCGAGAAGCCTTGGTCGGCAGCGGCCAGCGTCAGGACCGCGCCCTCGCCGGGGGCGAGAATGAGCGGCTCGATCGACGCCGAGTCGCCGGGCGCATAGGCCCAGCCGCCGCCCGGCAGCGCGGAGAATGGCGCCGCGCCCGGGTCGGCGCACGGCAGCTCGAAGCCCGGCGACACGAGCGCGCTGCCGGACGAGACGCGGGCAGAAATCGCGTCGGGGTTTTGAAGCCGCACGACGCTGTCCGCCTTGAGATGGATCGGCGCCAGAGCGAGGCCGATTGCTCGCCCAAGCGCTTTACCGAAATTTTCGAAGTGGCGGCGAAGGGAGTCCAGGCATACAGCGAATACGAAGAGCCCTTTCTGAGCGGAATGGCGATGCTTCCGTCGGCCGCAGCGATGAGATCGTCCCCGCGATAGAGGCGCAAGCTCACGGGCGCGTCGCCGTCGGCCGACACGAGATACAGTCCGTCGTCCAGTTTCGTATCGAAGGGCATCACAAGGCCCGACTCGTCGATGGCGAGACTGGATTCGAAGGGCGGCACCGCCCTCGCCAGCGGTTTCGCGTTGCGCAACACCATATGGAGCCGACCGCGTCTTCGGCTCCCCCGATCGAGGCCAGTTCGAGCCGGTAGGTCCCCGCCTTGAGGCGCTGGACTATGTCGATGTTCCAGTCGGGGCCGTTGTCGTCGTCGAACGCCACGACATCATTTGAGCCTTCGCGATAGAGCCTGCCGGTGATATCGTTCCGCCCAAGCTCCAGAATCTCGTAGAAGCCGTCGTCGGGCACATTTACCTTGGTCGTAGCGCCGGCGCGGCCGACCGAAATCCCTTGCACGATGCCCGGGGCCAAGCCGTCGGCGTCCATGCCGATCGTATAGGGGAGCTGATTGGCTTTTTCATGCGCCTTGAGAGTCAGAACGTAGGTCCCTCTCCTGAGCGGGACCGACGACCGCGCCGAGGCATCGAGCGTCACCGTTCCTCCCGCCCCCGCGGCGCTCGTGGGGCCCGCTAGCGTCGCGTCGAGCTGCGCGGGGGTACTGAAAGCGACCGACATATCGGCCGGCGCGACGAAGGAGTACCGGTCGCCTGGGGAACTATCCCTCCAGACAGCGCTCAAGGTCGAGTTGAAGCCGAGGCCGCGCGTGCCTGCGACAGGCGCCGGGGCTTCACCCGTGTCGGCCAGCTTGATCCAGGTCAGGCGATTCGTGTCGAGGAACACCGGCAACGCATAGAGCGCATAACGTCCCGCTTGGAGCGCGAGCTTGGCCCTGCCGTCGCCAGCGTAGACGATGAAGCCATCCTCGTTCTCGAGCCTGACGGGATAGACTCCCGAAAGCCCGACCGAATTGACGTCGACTTGCGAAGCGGCGGGAACCGAGAAGGAGAAAAGCACGGCCGTGTCGGCCGGCACGGCGCGGCGATCGACGGCGCCCGAATCGAGCGAGGCTTTGGCGAGCAGCGGCACGAGGTCCATCCGTATCCCGGCCCTGCCGGCCGCGGATCGCGTGGTCGTCGACTCGAGATAGTACTGCCCCTGTCTGAGCCACGTGCGCAGCGACGCGTTCCTGCCGTAGCCGTTCTCGGCCGCTTGGAAGAGTCGGATGCGCGATGCCGTCCGAAGCACGAACGACGTCGACAATCGCCCCAGGCTTTCGATCACGTATACCGAACTCTCCTTGACCTCGAAGGCGTAGACGGTGGTCTCGTTTCGGCCAAAATCGCGCCACGCGGGCGTCGTGGCCGAGAGGGGCTCGAGTCCCTTGCCGAACTCCGTCGCGACCGGCGTGGGCAAGTCGCCGAAATCGGGGACGACCGAGAAGGAAACGGCGGCGCTAGCCTTGGACGAGTTGCGCAGGACCGCGGTCCGTTTCCCGGGAGTGAGCAGGCCGCCATCGGCGGGCGACTGGCCGTCGAGGAGGACCGCGCCTCCCCTGGCGCCCCAATGGAAGCGTCCCGGGACGCTGGTTACGAGGGGAACGATCATCTTCTCCCCGGCCCCTAGCTCGAGCGAAAGCCCATCCTCGACAGCCAGCGGGAACGGTCTATACGACATGAGGGTGTTGAACGCGGGTCCGCGTCCGGATATCACCTGAAGATCGGCGGCTCCCGAATCGGGCGCGAACGTCCACGCGTAAAAACCGCGGGTCGCGGGAGGGTCCTTTGCGAGGTCGCCAGAAACCATGCGGGTGAAACTGTCTTTATATAAGATGAAATCCAGCACGCCGATGCTCAGGGCCGAAATATCCAGACGATAGTAGCCCTTGACGAGTTCGAGGAACGCCTTGTTCGCGGGATAGGCCTTGGCGAGACCGCTCGGCCTGAGAGATTGATCGAGGAGATCCATTCGATAGATCGCGGTCGCCTGGCCGACGCCGGTTTTTTCGGCGATGCGGGTAGCTACCGCTCTCCTCGACGCGGATATACAGAGAGCGGTCGCTGACGGTCCCGACATTGCAGCGTCTGCGGATGGAGGCCGCCGAGGAAAGCGGCACGCAGAAATCCTCGACGACCCTCGCCTTGGCGGCGAAGCCGTTCACCTCGGTGCGGAAGACGAGGCCGCTCGGCTCGAGCTCGGGCGCCGAGCTTCGCGGTGCCGAAATCGTCAGCAGTCCTCCCGAGAAAAGGTCGCTGCGGGGCAAGTTAGTCGAATCGAGCGATTGGCCCGCGTCGAGCAAAAGGACGTCTCCGGGAGTGCCCTCGACCCTGAGCAAAGAAGGACCCGAGGGAACAGACACCGAACAGCTCAACGTCGTCGAGGTCCCGGGCAGCGAGGCGACGCCGTTCGAACTCAGTCGGTCTCGGCCTGAAGCATAGGCCGACGAGGCGATGAGTCCTACGCCTTTGTCGCGACGGGAAAGGACGGCACGGTCGATGTTTTGGGCCAGGATGAAGTCGCGTCCGAAAGGCGAGACCGTGAGATCGAGGCGCCCGCCTTGCGGCAGGCGGGCAAAGCCCGAGCGGACGAAGAGCGGCCGTTTCGGATCGCCTTGGGGCCAGGCGCGCGGTGGCCCGCCATATAGCCGGACGAGGTAGAGACCGGCCTTGGCCTGGCGCGAGATGCAGACCCAGCCCATGGGTCGCCCTTTCTCTACCGATCTTTCCTGCTGGGTAGGGTAGCTCGCGACGAGGTATTGCCCCTCGCACCACAACTCGGCGACGGCCAGGTCGCGCCCCAGCGCCTCCACCTCGATCGGGCCGTCTTCCCGAAGCTCGACCCAATACGAGACGGACTCGAGATCTTTGAGAGCTCCGCTCGCGACGACTCCCGGAAGCAGGGTCGGCCAGGCCGAGCTCTTGTCGCCGTTGAGTTCGTGGAAGACGCTGGCCGAGAGGCCTATCGCCTTCCCCGCCGAGTCGTTTCCTTCGATGCGAACCTCGTAATCGCCTTTGTCCAGGCTGAGATCGATGCGCCCGTCGACGTTCCCCGCCGACCCCGAACGCCCGATCATGCCTTCCATGCGGTCGTGGAGGCTGATGCCCACGCCGGTCGTCGAAGTCGCCCTGACGCTGACGCGCGCCGCGGCCGAGAGGCTCAAGATGGTTTGCATTTTATCGTTTGGCAGAAAGGACGCTTGCTTTAGGGCCGCTTGCTGCGCCCAGAGGCCGCAGCTCAGCGCGAGAGTAACGAGCGATAGGGCGGGGGCTTTCCCGTTCATGGCGACCTCGCGGCGTAGTTTTTTCGGCCCCGGCCGGCGCGAGGCGGGGCAGCGTATGGCACACGCTATCTCGGCCCGGACGCGCTGTCAATGCTCGCCTCTCTCTATGATGTTACATATGACGTAACACGCCGAAGGAGTGTACGTCACAATATGCATACATCATTAGTTTTTCCCCGAGTATCCCAGCACTTCCTTCTCGAGCTTGGATCGATAATCGAGGAGTTCGAGGAGCAGGCCCTTTTCGCGCGCGGGGGTCCCGGCGTCCTCGAGCCTCTGGCTTACGACCTTGCCGTAGCTCGCGAGGTCGGTGGCGTTCCGAAGGGGCGGCAGCTGCAGCCTCCCCGCGCAGAATGCCCGCCATTTTGCCTTCTCGCCCGGGGCCAGGGCTTCCGGAAAATTGCGCGCGTACAGCCGCCTCAGCATTTGAGCCGGCCGCTCGTCGGCGAACTTCATCCGGTACAGGGCGGCCTTGGCCGCGGCGGCCCCTTCGGCGGTTATGCGCGAGTGGATGGCGTCGAAGGCCTCGGCATCGCTCCTCCGGGAAAAACCCGTCCGCGTATAACCTCAGCTCGGGGTCGGGACTCTCGACGGCGCCTCGAACTTCGCCCGAGGAATCTCGAAGACAGCCACCATTTTCTGCAGGAGCTCGGACTCGTTCTTGATGCGCTCGAGGTGCTCCAGGCATTCCGCCTGTCGATGCCGAGCCTTGGGCGGCCGCGTCGCTCAAGGTGCTCATCGGCGCCAGGAAGGGACAACGGTTCAGGCGTATGCGCGACAGCGGTACGCGTTCTTCCTCGAACTCGGCCTTTTTGGCGAAGACGCGCCTCTTCAGCTCCTCGACGCCGAGGCCGATATCGAGGCGGGATCGAATCGGAGGTCGATCGCGATGAGCTGGTTGCGATTCTCGGGATCCATCGCGACGGGCGCCACGAGCGTCGTGCAGCCTTTCGGGAAGTGTAGCCCGCGGCAGTATGCACGAGTGGGGTCCGGTCCACGAGGTCGACGAGCGGGCTCAGGGAATCGCGGGTGCGGTGCGTCCAGAACCACTCGTAGAGCTTGGGTTGCCTGGCCGAGCGAGCCTCGCGAGGTCTATGGTCGCGAGCACGTCGTGCATTGCGTCGTGGGCCGACTCGTGGGCGATCCCGTTGGCGCGGGCGAGCGCCACCAGCGTGAAGATCGGACGGCCGCCCTCGTCCTCGGGCCACACGATTCCCTCGGGCCGTAGGTCTCGCGCCGCGCGCATCAGGTCGATGAGGTCCCAGCGGCTGTTGCCCTTGCGCCACTCGCGCTCATAGGGGTCATAGAGATTGCGGTACAGGAGGCTACGCACGAACTCGTCGTCGAATTGGAGCGAGTTGAAACCTGCGGTCGTCGTGCCTGGGATGCTCATTGCGTCGCGCAAGGCCTTGGCGAACTCGTAGTCGGAGAGCCCGGCCTCCAAGGCGTACTGCGGCGTGATGCCGTGGACGAGGCAGGAGAGAGGACTGGGCAGGTAATCGGGAGTCGGCTTGCAGTAGAGGAGCGTCTTCTCGCCCGACGCTCTCGAGGCCCTCGTCGGTGCGCACGGACGCGAATTGCGCGATGCGATCGTAACGGGGCTCGAGGCCAAAAGTCTCGAGATCGTACCACAGGATCGAGAGCGGCATGGAGGGATGATAGCATAACTGCCGGTCATCGGTCGTCCTCGATCCGAGAAACCGCCTCGACTTTGTCAATGCAGGCGAAGACGCAGCGTTCGATAACCGAGTCCTTCGAATAATCAGCGGGTGCGATCAGGTTGACCCGTCCTCCCGAGACCATGCTCTCGACCCTGGCCTTCGCCTCGTAGTCGCCCTTCGGGTACACGGCGATCGAGCAACCCCCTTCCTGCTTTACGAGGCGAAAGCACGGTATGTCGGTCGAACCGTCGCCGATATAGACCATGTTCTCGAAGGGGATTTCACGCTCTCCCTTGGGCACGTAGGCGTTGATGACCGAATTGTCGTAAGCCTCCCTCGTGCCCTTGTTGATGCGGAACAGGAATTGGGTTTTGGTCGTGTAGTTGACAGCGAGAGCAGGCCACTCGGGTACCTCGTTTGCGTCGTACATGAAGCCCGAAGCGTAGATCTCGGCGAACTCGGCCGCTATCTTCGTGCCTCCGATCATCTCTCGCAGACCCGAAGAAATAATAAAGTGTTCCAGTCTGATGCCTTTCTCGCGAGCGTAGTCCCGTGAGCGCGCGAACCACTGCCGCACTCCCGGAAAGAAATCGAGCTTGGCGCCCATCGCTAGGAAGTCGTTCCTACGTACCGGGATACCGCCGGAATGCGCGTGCTCTATCATCAGCTTCATGTAGGCGAGAATCTCGTCCGAATCCTGCTTCTTGGCGAGTGCCTTCACCTCGGCCCAGAATGCCTCGGCCCCAATTCCAAGGGCGGGCAGAAAGTTGTGCTCCTGCATGTTGCCCGGCGCCAGCGTCCCGTCGAAGTCGTAGCAGATCGCCATGGGCAATTTATTTTTCGCCATCATCTTCCCTGAACGAATTATTCGTAGCTTTGCTCTATCGCTCGAATCAGATCGAAGAATAGCCGATTGACCGGAGTGGGCACGCCGGTCTCCTCGCCTAGGGAGATCACCGTCCCGGCGAAAGCCTCGACTTCGGTCTTGCGTTTGGCCTCGACGTCCTGAAGCATGGAGGTCTTGGCATCGGGAGAAAGCCCGCGCAGCGTGCCATACCACGCGTCGATGTCCGAGTCGACGAGCCCGGTGCCCTTAGCCTTGGATATCGCGATGAGTTCGCGCATCGCGGCGTCCATCGCATCCTTGGCCTCCGGCAGGCGCTGGAAGCAACCGTAGGTCGCGCGAAGTATGGCCGAGGCTTGGTTGATGCCGACATTGATCATGAACTTGAACCACAGCGTCCGGATCATGTCCTCCGGGACCACGTAGCCGACTCCGCACCTTTCGAAAAAGGCCGCGATACGCGCCACACGCTCGCTCCAAGCGCCGGGGCGATTGCTCGCGTCGCCGAAGTGGATTTTGCCTGCCGCCGAGAAGGTCGTGGCCTGGCCCTCGCGGACCGCGTCGATGCCGAGGATCATCGCGTACGGCACCTTGTCCCGCCCGAAGACCGCGGCGAGCTCGTCCTCGCTCGTGATGCCGTTGAGGAGCGAGAGCACGAGGGTTTCCGCCCCGACGAACGGCGACAAGCTCGAGATGGCGCTTTTCAGATGCTGATTTTTGACTGCGACGATTATGAGGTCGGGCTCCTCCCCTGGAGCGGGTTGTGATTGATCCGAGACGAGGGGGAAGTCGGAGCGGCAGCCGTTGATCGAGAAACCCCCGGCCTTATAGCGCGAAAGGCGTGGCGGATCGGCGAGGATGCCCAGCGATCCCGGGCAGCCCGAATGGATTATCGAGGCGAGGCCCGCGCCCACGGCCCCCGCGCCGACAATCATGACCGTCTGTATATCCTTCATAGCCACCGCTGCTCATATTATACCACCATATTCGACGACCTTTTTACGCGAAATCGCGGTCCACGCACCGACAAGACAATGAAGGATTCCGGAGCCACCTTGCTACTCATCCGGTTCCGTCATAGAGTGTGGGAATGGGGAACGAGGGCGAGAGTGAGTCGGGCAAGCTCAAAATAGGCGATCATTGGAATGTGATTTCGATCATCGCACTTTCACAGAACAACCCACTCAAAGCACTGGCGGAGTTTGTGGAAAACTCGATCGACGCAGGCGCGAAGAACGTAACAATCGTTCGAGGGAAAAGCAAAAACGAGCCCTACATCAAGATCGTCGACGACGGCAAGGGAATTTCAGACTTTCGCTACGTCGCGACGCATATCGGCGATTCCATCAAGCGCGAGCTCAAGACAAAGGGTGAAACCGGGCTACAGGGCGAGTTTGGCATTGGCCTCTTGTCGTTCTGGACTGTGGGCGAGACCTGTACACTCACTTCGGCCAGTGAGGACGGGACGGCTCGTAGCATGAAGCTCGTCAAAGGCAATCCCTCGTACGCCATATCCGAATCGAACTCCCTGTTCGGTCATTCGGGGACAGAGCTTTTGATCGCACCCATACTCGCCGGAGTACGCGTGCTCTCTGGCGATAAGATACAGAACTTCCTCGCGTCTGAGCTCCGTGATCGCATCACCAAAAGCGGCGTCCGCATACGAATCGTGGACCATACGTCGCGACGCGAACTCGTCGTGGAGCCTCGGAAGTTCAAAGGGCGCCTCATCCACGCCCTTCCAGAGCCGCGGTGTCCCTTTGGGGAGATCTATCTCGAGCTCTACTTTTCCGAGCCTTCAGGTGATAACGCAATCGGTCTTTATAAGCGCGGCACGCGCGTTATCCCGAATATTGCCTCCCTGGACGCCTTTGCCCGCTCTCCCTGGACGGCGAGTCAGATTGCGGGAATTATCGACGCCCCGTTTCTCCAGCTCACGCCCGGGACGAGAGACGGGATCGTCCTTGACGAGGCCTATGAATCGTTCTGCGTCGCCCTCCAGCCCGTGGAGGAATCCCTCCTTGGGCAGCTCGACGAGCAGCGTCGCGCCGAGGAGGAAGAGGCGAGTCGGCAGATCCTCGGTAAGGTCACGCGAGCCCTCCGCGAGGCCTTTCTCCACCTTCCCACTGAAGAATACGGGTGGCTCGCCGCGAAAACGCGTGAGGCGAGGAGGCCTAGTTCGGAAGGGCAAGGTGGCGCAGGTGTTGAAGGAGGAGGAACGGGGCCATCGGCGACACCGGGAGAGGCCGAACCCGGCCAGGCTATCCTGGCGTCGACGAGCGAGCCGGCTTCCGGCGAGGATGCAAGCTTCGGTGAATATCTCCCCGAGGCCCTCGAGCGTGAGGATTCGCAGAAAAGCTTCTTCGATTTTCCCGGTCCCTTGCACAAGCTCATGATCTCGCCCGCCTCGTCGGTAATCGGCGTCGGGGACCGAAAGAAGCTTAAAGCGGTAGCACGGGACAAATCAGGTCGGATGATCGACTCGGGACTCGACTACGAATGGCGGGTATGGGAGGGCGCTGGGTCAATTGACGGTATCGATGCCGCCTATGCCGAATACAGTGCTCCCGATGAGCCCTGTGTCGCGACCGTAGAGCTCCGTGTTCGGCAGGGTGAGACGATCGTAGTCGCGAATGCTCTTGTTACGGTCACCGCTGAGCTGATCCACCGCCCTAGTGGTGGGGCCGGCGCATCGCGCCGCGGCCTGCCAGGATATACCTACAAAAAGGCGCCAGGTGAGCTCTGGCGCTCGCGCTACGAAACGGAAAAATCCGTGATCGTCATCAACAACGCTCACGCCGATTTCATTTATGCTTCACGTCAGGGGATGACGAAGATTCGCTACATCGCCCGCCTTTTCGCCAAGGAGCTTGTACTCGCCAACTTCCCCGAGGTAACGAAGGAGGAACTCCTCGAGCGCATGGTCGAGCTCACGCTATATACCGAGGAATACCTGAGATAGTTCGTCTCATTTTTTATTCCCCGATAAACTTCTTGGTATCAGGTTTTCGCTCCCCATGTTGATCGATAAAGGAGCTTAGGTGGCGGGACGCGAATATTGCATGAATTGCCGCAGGCCCGTATCGGCGTGCCTCTGCCGAGGCGAAGCGCCTATGGCGACGAAGTCGCGCATCGTTCTCCTCACCCATCCCAAGGAATACCGCCGGCAAAAAACCGGAACCGGCAGGCTCGCCTGCCTCAATCTCGCCAGCTGCGAGATCCTGCCGGGCCTCGCCTTCGACGATCACCCGCGCGTGCGGGCGCTCGTAGGCGATCCGGGAAACCTCTGTTTCATTCTGTACCCGAGCCCTGGAGCGATCGATCTTGGCGCGATGGGAACGACGGCCGCCGGCCTCGACCGAGAGACGCTCGGAGGGCGAAAGATCGTCGTATTCCTGATCGACTCGACATGGGCCTGTTCCCGCGCCGTCCTGCGAGAGAGCCCGTCTATCGCGCGGCTGCCTCGCCTGGCCTTCGTGCCGCGCGAGAAAAGCAGGTGGAGGATCAAGCGCCAGCCGCGGGACTATTGCCTCGCCACGATCGAGGCGATCCACGAGTTGCTCTGCGCCTTGGAGGCGCTCGGCCTCGAGGATTACCCTGACAAGGAAAGGCTTCTCGGGGCCTTCGCTTCCATGCAGGAGTATCAGCTGGCGCGAGCGGAGTCGGCCCGGATACCGCATACGACACATTTGCCGCCCGCCTCTTCCATTGAGTAGTTTCTACCTCGAAACACAGGAGGGAAAGCATGGCAACGATCACTCTCAAAGGCAACACGGTCCATAGCGTCGGCGAGCTGCCGAAAGTCGGCTCCAAGGCTCCCGACTTCAAGCTCACGCGAGGTGACTTGAGCGATGTCGGCCTGGCCGAGTTCGCGGGCAAAGTGAGGATTCTAAACATCGTGCCCAGCCTCGACACCTCGACGTGCGCGCTGTCGGCGAAAAAATTCAACGAGGAAGTCCAAAAGCTCGGCGGCGTCGTCGTACTCAACATCAGTAGGGACACGCCCTTCGCCCAGTCGCGATTCTGCAAAGCCGAAGGGGTCGACACGGTCATTCCCCTTTCCGATCTACGCGACCGCTCCTTCGGGAAGGCCTACGGCGTCGAGCTCAAGGACGGTCCGCTCGCCGGGCTCCTGTCGCGCGCGGTGGTCGTAGTCGACGCGAAGGGAAAAGTCGTATACACGCAGCAGGTCCCGGAGATCTCCACGGAACCGGACTACGCCTCGGCTCTAGCGGCCGCGAAGGAGGCCCCCGCCAGCTCGTAGCTCAGATGCTCGGCGCAAGCGCTCAGCGCCGCCCGATCAGCGCCCGAGCGACCTTCGTCTCTCCGCAACGGAGCTCGGCGACCGTCGATTCCGAAGCGACTCCCGGGCCGAAGAGGTCGCCGGCGCGCGGCGCGCCTCGCGCCGCGGAGAGCTTGTCCCCTCGAGGGCCTCGGCCGTGAACTCGACCCGCAGGGCGGAGAGCGAATCGCCGCAGCCCGAGGTGTCGACGAGCCAATCGATCAAATGGGCGTTGTTGGCATGGCCGTTATGGTCGA
>CAWHFT010000174.1:0-15891 GCA_963828175.1 uncultured Spirochaetota bacterium | reverse complement strand
TGTCGTCTCCCCTTGAACTTCAGACTACGTATTGCTAAAGAACGTTCCAGGCTTCGACCAGGCCCTGCAGGTTCTCGATTTCGCCCGCCCCTGGGCGCTCGCGGTGCTCCCCTCCGACGACCCGAAGAAGACTCGCGAGGTGCTCTACATTCCCTATCGATCCAATCCCGACGACTTCATCGGCAAGCTCTTCGGCTCGGGCGCGATGCGGGTCGTCGCCGACGCCAAGGGGTACCTCGCGCTCTCCGACTCGCCGGGAGACCTCAGCTTCCCGCCGTCCAAGGGGGCCGACCTCACGCGGCTCTCGCGATACTCGCTTTCCTCGGTAAAGCTCTGGGGCGACCCCGACGCGATACGCCGCGCGATACGGGCCGCGAGCTTCGACAGCTTCAAGCCCATCGACCAGGCCATCCGCGATTTCGTATCGCCGCCGTCCGACGTCGCGAGCGCCCCGTCCTCGGGGCCCAAGGGAGCCGTGGACGCCCTCGGCCAGCTCGGCCTCTCGATCCTCGCGCAGCTCGGCCTCGCCGACGCGGCGATCGAGCCGAGCTCCACCGGCATCGTCATCCGGGTCGGCGTCGCCTCAAGGGCGGGCTCCGACCTGCAAAAAACCCTCACCGCCGCCTCGTTCGCCTCCTCGGCCGTCGACCTGGCCTCCCAGGTGGGGACCGAGTCGATGTACGGCTACGCCTGGTCGATGGATCCCTCCATCGCCTCCGGGCTGTCCGCGCAGATCATGGAGCCGCTGCTCTCGAGCCTCGGCCTGTCCAAGGACATCGCCTCCAAGGCGATGGCGATACAGGCCAAGTGGCCAAGGCGGCCGGTCCGCGCGGCGCGATCAATCTCGACCTCGACCTCGACGCCGAGGCGATCGCGGGCGCCAAGGACTTCAAGTCCGAGGATCCGGCGGCGATCTCCGACCTGGTCAAGAAGATGCTGAAGATCAAGTTCGACATGATGCAGGACGTCAAGGACGAGGCTTCCTACCGAGCCTTGATCAAGGGCCTCTCGAGCGATCCGGACTATCTCGCCTTCGCGAAGGCCTATACCGACGCCTTCGGCCTCTCCATCGCCGTCAAGAACCAGGACAAGAAGGACGGCGCCTTCTCGTACGGCGAGCTCGGCATCGAGATCAAGGTCGTCGACAGCGCCAAGCTCGAGGCGCTCGGCTCGAATTCGGGCACCGGCCCGACGTCCACCTCTTCGCAAGCGGCCACCGAGGCGGTCCTCGCGGCCTTGGGCAACCTCGTCACTGCGCGTTGGACGATATCGAACGGCCGCTTCGTCGCCACGGGCGGCGACTCGGGCCGGCTCAAGGCCCTCGCCGCGCGGACGTCCGCCGACAAGAGCCTGGGCGCCGATCCGGTCTTCGCCGCCTTCGCCAAGTCCATGCCGCCCAAGACGTTCCTCGTCGGGTCCCTCTCGATGAGCAAGCTGCTGGGCGTCGCGTCCAAATTGATCGCGGCGACCGGCGCGGGAGGAGCCTCGGCGAGCTCGATGCCCGATCCATCGCTCTTCGGATCCTGGTACTCCTATTGCGCGATCGACGCCCTCGCCCCGGGGCCCTCTTCGGGTCCCGGCATCGAGGCCGGCATCCTGATTCCGGCCTCCGACATAGGAGCCATCGTCCACTCGAGCGGGGCCCTCTTCGGGCCCAAGGCCTCGACCAGCGGCGCCTGAGGCGGCGGCATGCAGGACGACACGACAGGAACGGCCATCGGCGGCGCGACGGGCGCGGGCGCTGAAGCGGCCGTCGGGACAGGCGCAGCCGCGGCCTTCGGCCGGCTCTACTCGATCGTCGCCCGGCTGCGCGCGCCGGACGGCTGCCCCTGGGACCGCGAGCAGACCCCGCCGAGCCTGCGCGGCAGCGTAGTCGAGGAGGCCTACGAGCTCGTCGAGGCCATCGACGAGGCGGACCCTCCGCACGTCGCCGAGGAGGCAGGCGACCTCTTTCTCCTCGCGACGATGATCTGCTACATGCACGAGCAGAAAGGCGCCTTCTCCGTGGCCGACTCCCTCCGGGGCATCGGCGACAAGCTCGTCAGGCGCCACCCCCACGTCTTCGGCGAAGCCATTGCCGAGACGCCGGACGCCGTCCTCAAGCAGTGGGACGAGATCAAGGAGAAACTAGAGGGCCGGCGCAAGAAGGACTCGGTCCTCGACGCAGTGTCGCGCGCGCTGCCGCCCCTCGAACGGGCCTACAAACTTCAGAAGAAGGCGGCCAAGGTCGGTTTCGACTGGGCGCGCGCAGGCGACGTGTGGGCCAAGCTCCGCGAGGAGCTGGCGGAATCCGAGCAGGCTTGCGAGGCTCTCGCCGCCGGAGGCGGCGCAGCCGAGGCGGCCGAGGCTGCCGAGGGCACTGCCGGGCGAGCCGCGCTGGAAGAAGAGTTGGGCGATCTCCTCTTCAGCGTGGTCAACATCTCGCGCTTCCTTCACGTCGACCCTGCGATCGCCCTGCACTCGGCGAACGAGAAGTTTTCGCGCCGCTTTCGTCGAGTCGAAAAGCGGATGGCCGAATCCGGCAAGGAAATGAGCGCCGAGAACATGGGCCTCATGGACGGGCTGTGGAACGAGGCTAAGAGCGCTGAGCGCGCGTAGCCTCAGCGAGCTGCATGCGGAGATCGCGCGTCCCTGTTTTTGCGCTCGGCATCCTGGCGATTCTCGCCCTCGCTTTCGTTTTCTTGCTGCCCTCTGCGCCTCCCGAGGCGGTTGCACGCGCGTTTCGCTTTATCGAGGCGCTGCAGGCGGGGAGAATCGGCGATGCGTATTCATTGACCGACCACGGGGCCGATGTCGGGAAGAACTTCCAGGTCTTCGCCGCGAACGAGGACGTCGCCTTCCTCAAGTCGACGAGGCACCCCGTGACCCTTGAGTGGGCGAGTCCCAGGCAGTCCCCGGCTCAGTGCATCGCCAGGCTCCTTCGCGGGCGGCGGGCGGATCCGGAAATCCTGTATACCAATTTTTACGTCGGGGCCCCATTTCTGGTTCGACTGCGTCACGAGCGAGACGGATGGACGGTCACGTACTTCGAAGTGCACGCCGAATAGCGGCATTGAGAGTCGCGTATCTCTTCGGCGAAATCGGGTGCGCCTTCCCCAGTACTTGACCTTTGACGCACCTTTTTCTTATCTTGGTTGCAGCATAGCAGCCCAATCAGGCTAATTCGGGGCTAATACCCGAGGTTCGATCGCGGCCAACGCGCCGGTACGGACCTTTTGGCTGATTCACGAGGCGAGCGTATGAGGTGCAAAATGTCTTTTTCCGCAACTGAAGCTCTTTCCCCCGCAACCTCCAGCGCCTCCTCTTCGTGGTCGCCCGCTCCCGTGCTATCGCCAAGGGGGAACCATGAACATGGCGGAATCTCAGTGCCGGAACGGAATCCGGATCAAGGGCCTGCGCAAGGACTACCATCTCGGAAAGACGGTAGTTAGCGCGCTCAAAGGGATCGATCTCGAGATCGATTCGGGATCCTTCGTCTGCGTGGCGGGGCCCTCGGGCTCGGGCAAGACGACGCTGCTCAACATGATCGGCCTCATCGATGCGCCGACCTCAGGTACGCTGAGCGTGGCGGGCGATGACCTGCAGGGCCTGTCCGAGAAATCGACGACGCGCTACCGCTCTCGCACCCTCGGCTTCATATTCCAGACCTTCAACCTCCTGCCGGTACTGAACGTCTACGAGAACATCCGGCTGCCCCTGATCCTCCATCGCGAGCTCTCCAAAGATGAGAAGCACGAGCGCGTCATCGAGCTCGCCGAGGCGGTTGGGCTGGGCGAGCACCTCCGGCACAAGCCGGCCGAGCTCTCCGGCGGCCAGCGGCAGCGCGTGGCCATCGCCCGAGCCCTCGTGACGCGGCCGCTCATCGTTCTCGCGGACGAGCCGACCGCCAACCTCGACTCCGCGACGGGCAACGAGGTTCTCGAGCTGATGGAGGGCATCAACGAGTCGAGGGGCACGACGTTCATCTTCTCGTCGCACGACCCGTCGATCATGGCGAGGGCGGGGCGGGTGGTCCGGCTCCACGACGGCCGGATCGAGGCAGACTGATGGACAGGCTCGGCCTCTGTCTCAAGAACCTCGGCCGCCACGGATGGCGGACGCGGGTGATCCTGCTCATCGCCATGTTCGGCGCCTTCCTGGCCTTCGTCTCGGAGAACGTGATCGAGGACGTGTCGCGCAAGCAGTCGGACATGTTCGGCCGCGCCTCCACGGGGCATTTCCGGATCGTCGCCTCGAGCATCGAGATGGCGAACACCTTCGGCTACTACCAGACGAAGCCCGAGGAGATGCTGATGCCGGACGAGATCGCCTCGGTGAAGGCCTTTCTCGCGAAGCAGCCCGAGGTGACCGGCTCGCGGGAGCGCATCGTCTTCAGCGGGCTGCTGTACGGCGCGAGCGACCAAGAGCACGGCTTCAACGGCATCGCGATGGACATGGCGACCTACGACCGCGACTTCACCGATCTCTACTATGCGAAGGGCACTCGAGTCCAGACGGGCGAGGCCGATGCCTGCGCCGCCAGCTGGTACGAATACGAGCAGGAGAAGTACGTCGACGTCGGCTCGCGCTACGTCTTCCTCCTGCCCAACCGGCAGGGAGAATTCGTCGACCGCTTTATCACGGTGAAGGGCGGCATCGATTTCCGCACGATGCCGAAGGACACGATGGGCTTCCGCGCGGTCTACTTCGATCTGGACGGCTTCCGCGCAGCGGTCGGGTACAAGGAGGCCCTCGCCACCGAAGTGGTCGGCTTCCTCGCCGACGCGCGCACGGCCGACACGGTCCTGCCGCGGGTGGCCGCGTTCCTCGCCAAGGAGCATCCGCGGCTCAAGGTGGTCTCGTGGAGGGAGTACGCGCCCATCATGTCCGAGATCGTCGTCGGCTTCGACGTGATGATGAAGGCCCTCGAGGCCATCCTCATCCTCATTTGCGTCCTCCTCGTGGTGAAGCTGACCACCTTCTCCATCATCGAGAGATACAGCGAGATCGGGACGATGCGCGCCCTGGGTTTCACGCGGACGGACATTACGCTGCAGTTCGCCCTCGAGGGCTTCCTGGTAATCGCGGCCGGCGCCCTGGCGGGCGACCTCCTCGGAGCGCTGGTCATCGCCGTCCTGCACGCCACCGGAGTCCGCAACAGCCTGACCTTCTTCGAATACGTCATCGGAAACGGCTTCAAGCCGAGCTTCCACGCGGCCAAGATCGCGGGGGTGGCGGCCGTGTTCGCCGCGGTGGCGGTCTTCGCGCCGCTGTTCCCGGCGATCCGCGGGGGCAGGCTCTCGATCCTGAGCACCCTGGAAAAGAGGTAGCGCGATGGAACTCCTACGGTATCTGCTGACCAATATCCTCAAGCGTCCCATGCGCACGGCCTTCATCGTCGCGGCGGGAGCCTTGAGCGCCGTCGTGCTGGTCTTCGCCTTCTCGCTGGGCGTCCACGTTACCGACCACATCCGAGTCGACACGATGGCCAAATGGACGGGGCATCTCTGGATCTCGAGCGCCAGGGATTTCACGTTCAAGGAAGAGCGGACGGACGACTACAAGCGAGAGGCCGCGGCCGTCCGCGCCTGCCTGGACTCGGACCCGAACGCCAAGGAGGTAGTGCCCTGGCTGATGAGCTACTGCGAGATGCAGGCCGGCACGAAGCGCGATTACGTCCAGGTCCAGGCGACGGATTTCGTCCTCGACGCCCCTTTCCGCGACAACACCGAGCTCGTATCGGGATCCTTCCCCGGCGCGAGCGACGAATACGGGATCGTCATTTCGACGAGCACCGCCGAGAAGAACGGGCTTAAGGTCGGCGACAGCGTCACCATGTTCATTCCCTCGGTCTTCGGAGCGCGCAACGCGATGGACTTCGTGGTCATGGGCATCTCGAGGGCCTCGGCGCCGTGGTACGAGGACATGATCGCGATGCGGGCCGCGGACTTCATCTCGATGTCCGAGATGACCGGACTCTCGCCGTTCTACAAAGTCTACGTGAAGGACGAGGCGAAGATACCGGCGATGGTTGCCGCGCTCGCCAAGCTCGCGCCGGATTTCGTCGTCAAGGGCTATCACGACGATTCATTCGTCCGCTTCCTGCTTTCCCTCGGGGCGAGCGACATCGCGATGTTCGGCAGCATGGCGATGATCATATTCCTCGCCCTGCTCATCGGCATCAATTCGATCATCTTGACCAACATCTTCGACCGGCGCGACGAGATCGGCACACTGCGCGCCCTGGGCTTCTCGCGGGGCACGGTGCGCAACCTCTTTTTCGGCGAGTCCCTGGTCTCGCTTCTCCTCGGCTACCTGATAGGCGCGGGTATCGTCGGCCTCCTGGGCGCGTATTTCAATTCGCGGATCGTGCGGCCTCCGCTACTCATGCTGCAGTACATGTTCGGTATGACTCGGATGGCCATCGACTTTACGCCGATGACCGCCCTCATGCCCTTCCTCGTCCTGTTCGTCCTTCTCTTCCTCGCCTCCTTCCGCCGTATAGGGCTGGAGACCGAGAAGCAGGCAGTCACCCAAATGGCAAATAGATAGCAGGAGGCACAGAAGTGAATATGCAACGAATATCAGTGATCGCCCTCGCAGCCGCGCTCTCGGGCGCGACTCTAGCGGCCCAGGGCGCAGCCGCGGCGACCTCCCCGGCGATCGCCTTCCCTGAAGGCCCGGTCGCCGCCTACATCGACGCCGTCGACGCCGCCATGCTGCCGGTCAATTGCAAGGCGCGGATGGCCATCGTCGACAGTTTCGAGACCGGAGACGACCGCTCGAGCGAGGGCTTCTTCGTCCGCAAGAACAACCGGGTCGTGTGGGTCGCCACGGAGCCCAGCTCGCAGAAGAACTTCGCCCTCCTGCGCGACGAGGACACTTTCTACGAGCGCTTCGCCACGACGAACAAGGTCGTCAAGACCTCGGCCACCGCGAACGCCCGAGGCGGCGAGACCTCCAATCTCGACCTGACGCGCTTCAACACCAATCTCGACTACTCGGTGAGCTACCTCGGTTCCGAGGAGCTGAACGGGAAGTCCTGCTACCAGTTCGAGCTCCGCGCCAAGAACCGCAAGCTCGCATACAGCCTCGTGCGGCTCTGGGTGGATCCCGCCACGAAGATCCCGGTCAAGAAGGCCTTCTTCGCCGTGTCGGGAATGATGCTGAAGTACTACGAGGTGACGGGCGTCGAGCTCTCGGGCGGCCGCGCCCGCGTCATCTCCATGAAGTACATCGACGCCCTCAAGAAAGAGGACACGAGCGACCTGCGCATCTACGACATCACCCCGGTCGCTAGCGTCCCGGACCAATTCTTCACCAAGGAATACCTGGAATCGGGCCGGCTGTATCCCTACCAATTCTGAGCGGGGGCGACTCATGAAACGAAGCATCGTGTCGATCGCGGCCCTGGCCACCCTCGCTACGTGCGCGGCCGCGGAGACTTCGGGCGGAAGCGGCCCGTCCTTCGCGCTCACGGGGGCCGTGGACCCGCAACTCGCCTACTCGATCGAGAACGTCGACTCGGCCTACGCGTCGAGCCCGGGCTACAGCTATTCGAACGCGAACGCCTTCGGGCAGATCGAGGGCAAGCTCGCGTTCTCGCACGACTACACCAGCCTCGGGCTCCTCGATTTCACGCTCCGCGACACGGCCCTGCTGAGCCACCTGGACGGCTCCACTTTGGAGTCGCTGGCCCTCACGGTCAACGAGCTCTACGCGGACCTAAATTTCGGCGACACGCTTTATCTGCGCCTGGGCAAGCAGCGGCTGTCCTGGGGCGCGGGCTACGTCTTCAACCCCTCGGACCCGGTCAATCCTCCCAAGAACCCCACCGACCAGCGAGCCATCCTCGAGGGCGTGCCGGCGCTCAAGGCGGAGGTCATCGCGAAGCCCGTCTCGCTGATGACCTTCGCCGTTCTCTACGACGACTTCACCCAGGCCGGGTACGGTGCCAAGCTCTCCACCTCGGCCGTGAAGAACAGCGACCTGTCGCTCTCCGGCTATTGGAGCCCCAGCCAGTCATGGACTGCGGCGCTCAACGCGTCGACGGCGCCTTTCTACGACTTCCCCGGCTGGGACGCCATCCAGCTGTGGTTCGAGGGCAGCGTCTACGACGACGCGCGGTACGAGGGCTACGCTGCCGGCAGCCCGGCCGGGGCGGCATTGACCACGGCCGACCCGGGCCCGCACTACGCCGCTCTGGCAGGCACGAGCGCGCAGCTGCCTGTGGTCAACACGGTCGCTCTCGCGGAGTACTACTACATCTCCGAGGGGCTGTCCGCCGACGAGCTCGCGGCCGTTTACGGCGCCTTGCGCTCTCCCGACCAGCTCGTGAAGGCCGCGTCCTCGGCCTGGTACTCGGAGCTCGCGCTGCGGCCGGGGCGCCAGGGCCGCGACTACCTGTTCGCCTCGCTCTCGCAGCCGACCATCACCGACACGGGCGATCCGGTCTTCGATTATATCGGCCTCTCCGCCACCTGCCTGGTCAACCTCGAGGACGCGTCCTTCTACCTCTCGGGGGACCTCGCCCTCACCTTCGTCAAGAATACTTCGATCGATTTGACCGTCGCCTGGGCCCAGGGAGGACCCGATAGCGAGTTCGGCAACGCCCCGACGACACTGTGCCTCGGCCTGGAAGTGAGGGTGTTCTTCTAGACCTCGGCGATGAGGGCGCGCAATGTCTTGACGTCGGTGGCGAGGGACTCGTCGCCGGCCGAGCCCTCGTCGCGCACGGCACCGAGGAGGATGAAGCTTCCCATCTTAGGGTCCATCTCCGCGCGCTTGAAGGCCGCGATGCGCCTGCGCCATGCCTCCTGCTCGTCGGCGAGGGCGCGGGGCTTGCCGTCGCGGCCGGCTGAGCGCGCGACGAGGAGGCCGGCGAAGGCTCCGGCGCCCTCGAGAGCGGCGCTCGCCTCGTCCGCCTCTGAGCCCGGGAGGTCTTCCCAGGCGAGGCGGATAAAGTCGTGCTTGACTCCCTTGGCAATCCGGGCGACCTGCCGATACCCGTCGAGGCTCGTGCCCCTGCCCATCGAGAGGCAAAGCCGGATTCCCTTCTTGGCCGCCCGATCCCCGAGTCTCAGGAGGTCGTCTACGATTGCGCCGTCCTGCGATGTTGCTAAAGCGAACATCCGCATCAAGGGCGCCTGCAGCATCGAGGCCGTACCCAAGAGAGCGTCGAAATGCTTGAAGTCCGCGTCGGCCGAGCCCGCCCGATAGAGGGTAGCGTAGGAGGCTATCGTGAGGCCCGCGGTGAGCGTTGCCAACATCGCGACTTGCGCGGCCCTGAGGTCCCCCGCGGTGATATGGGCGTCGGCCGCCCACTCCACGGCGTCGAGGCCGGCGGCGGAGGCGGTGGCGATAACGCCCTCGATATCGCGCGTGATGCAGGCTCCCGAGCAGAGTCCGAGGCGAATCATGACGCTCATAGTACGCGAGCCCGGGCCGCAACCTCAAGCTGAGGGCATCGATTTTTTTCGAACTCGACCTGGCGTGCTCGCGGGCGAAAACCTATACTTTTACTGACAGAGCGACAGACTTGGATCAGATATAATGAACCGGTTAAGTAAACCGGTTCATTCCACCAATGGGTCATAAGGAGAGATACGATGAAAAAGTTCATCGCCCTCGCGGCTTGCGCCATCTTGATCGCCGGTGGCTTAAGCGCTCAGGTAAAGCTCACGCTGTGGACTCAAGAAGGAACGGCGGAAAACGCCTTCCAGTACGTGCAGAGCCTTGCAGCCGCCTATACCGCGGCTCACCCGAAAGTCAGCATCGATGTCCTCAATAAGGAGACCGAGGCGCTTCGCCAGGACTACCAGACCGCCTCGCTCGCGGGAAACGCTCCCGATTTCCTGTGGACGGTGAGCGACCATGCCGGTCCTTTCACCACCGCCGATCTCATCCAGCCGGTGGACAAGCTGGTCGACCTCGCCAAGTACGCGGACGCTGGCTCGGTAGTGCTCGACGGCAAGACCTGGGGCGTGCCCATCAGCTCCGGCAACCACCTGATGCTCCTCTACAACAAGGACTTGGTCACGACTCCCCCCAAGACCACAGCCGAGCTCATCAAGCTCGCGGACGGCCTGAACGCCAAGGGCATCGTCGCCCTCACCTGGAACCAGACCGAGCCCTTCTGGTTCGTGCCCTGGCTCGGCGCCTATAAGGGCGGCAAAGTCTTCGCCGCAGACGGCAAGACCCCGACCCTCGACACGCCCGCTATGGTGAGCGCCCTCAAGCTCCTCCAGGACCTCAAGTTCAAGTCCAAGGTCTTCCCGCCCGAGTCGGACTACAACACCGCGGACACGATGTTCAAGGAGGGCAAGGCCGCCATGATCATCAACGGCGACTGGTCCCTCGGCGATTACAAGAAGGTCCTCGGCGACAAGCTCGGCGTGGCCCGCATCCCGCAGGTCGTCGGCGCCGGCTGGCCCGCCCCCTACACGTCGGGCAAGTTCTTCATGATCACGAAGGGCATCGACAAGGCCAAGCTCGACGCGATCGTGGACTTCATCAAGTTCGCGACGAGCAAGGAAAACCAGCTGGACATGTTCGCCAAGCTCAACAGGCTCCCCGCGCTCAAGGTCGCGGCCGCCGACAAGGCCGTCACGAGCGACCCGATCCAGAAAGCGTCGGCCGAGCAGATGTCGGTCGGCGTCGGCATGCCGTCAGTCCTCGAGATGCGCGCCGTCTGGGACGCGATGAAGCCCGAGTTCATCAAGGTCATGTCCAACTCCGAGACGCCCAAGGACGCCGCCGCGGCCATGCAGGCCGCCGCCGTCGCGGGCATCAAGGCGCTGAAGTAGCCTCCCGTCCGAGAGCCGCCGGCCGCGAGGCCGACGGCTGGACGCATTAAAGAGGGAAGGATGAAGAGCCTCACTCTTCAATTCATCGGCGCCAGCCTGGCGAGCGTCGGATCCACGATCCTCCTCGTCGCGGCCGCCGTCGTCCTGATCGAGTTCGCGCTCTGGCTCGTCTTCGACAGGGTTCTGCATCACAGGCTCGCCTTGCCGATCATGCTGCTGACTCCGGCCGCGATCGGCCTCGCGGCCTTGATCGTCTACCCGATCTTCTTCGAGCTCCAGCTCGCCTTCAGCAACATGTCGCTGCGGCGCTTCAGGACCCCCGATTTCGGCGTCGCCCTGGCCTGGGACAATCTCAAGGTCATGTTCACCGATCCCGTGCTCAAGCAGGCGAAATTCTTCTCTCTCTTCTTGCGCACTTTCCTCTGGACGTTTATCCAAATCACTTTCCACGTGTCCTTCGGTCTCGGTCTGGCCATGCTTCTCAACCGCAAGATCAAGCTGAAGGGCCTCTTCCGCACCCTGCTCGTTTTCCCCTGGGCGGTGCCCCAGGTCATCGCCATCCTCGCCTGGCGGGGCGAGTTCAACTACGAGTACGGCTACGTCAACATCCTGCTGCGGGGACTCGGCGTGGCCAACCCGCCGCAGTGGCTCACCGAGCCGTTCTGGAACTTCGCCGCGATCAACATCGTGAACATCTGGCTCGGCGTCCCCTTCATGATGGTCACCCTCCTTGGAGGGCTGCAGAGCATCGACTCCACCTACTACGAGGCGGCCGAGATCGACGGCGCGAGCCCGCTGCAGCGCTTCCGCAACGTGACCCTGCCCCTACTCAGGCCCATCATGACTCCCGCCATAGTGCTGGGCATCATCTGGACCTTCAACAACTTCAACGTGCCTTTCCTGCTCAACCAGAACCTGCTCGAGTCATCGGACATCCTCGTGACGGCGCTCTTCCGCGCCGCCTTCGAGTACAACCGCTACGGCTTCGCGGCGGCCTTCGCGATCGTGGTCTTCCTGATCCTGCTCGTCCTCACGATCGTCTACATGAGGCTGAGCGATTTCAGTCCCGTCACCAAGGCCAAGATCGCCGTGGCGGCGGGCGAGCGAAAGCGGCCCGTCAAGACGGCCGCGGCCGCGGGAGGCTCAGCATGAAGGCCGCCGGCCAAGGCATCGGCATTTTCCGGAAGAGGCGCTACGGCTCGCCGGCCGGGATGTTCCTGACCTATCTAGTCCTCGTGGCGGCCAGCGTCATCGCGGTGTATCCGATACTCAGGATCGCCTCGGTCTCGCTGAGGCCAGGAGACCGGCTGCTCTCCACAGATCTGTCGATCGTCCCGCCCGACGCCACCTTGGACAACTATCGCTCGGTGATCCAAGACACGAAATTCCCGAACTGGCTGTGGAATTCGCTCGTCATAACCCTGTCGACCTCCCTCATAGGCGTGATGATCGCCTCGACGAGCGCCTACGCTTTTCGCGCTGGAATTTCCGCGGCAAGAAGGCGGGCCTCGTCTTCCTCTTCGCCGCGCAGATGATCCCGGCCGCCATGCTGATGATCCCCATCTACATCCTCTCGGCGCGGCTGGGGTTGATCGACACCTGGCGAGGCCTGGTCATCGCGTACTCCGTCGGCTCGATCCCTTTCAGCATCTGGATCCTCAAAGGCTACTACGACACCATACCCATCGAGCTCGAGGAAGCCGCCATGATCGACGGAGCGAGCCGCATGAGCGCCTTCACGAGGATCATCCTGCCCCTCTCGACGCCGTCGCTGGCGATCGCGTTCCTGTTCAACTTCACGCAGGTCTGGAACGACTACCTCCTCGGGCGCATCATGCTGCAGAAGGAGGAGATGTTCATCTGGACCCAGGGTATCCGCACCTTCGCGGACAATTTCCGCACGGAGTGGGGCCAGTACTCGGCGGCGTCGCTCATCGTGTCCGTCCCGGTGATGCTGCTCTTCCTCGCCAGCTCCAAGTACCTGATCTCGGGGTTAACCGTAGGCTCGGTCAAGGGCTAGAGGCTATACTGAGGCAATGGCCCTACTCTCGCCGGCTGCGCTCCAGCGCGGCCGTTCCTCGTTCTTCGTCTTCAACTGCCTCAACTCGTCGTCCTTCGTATTGCTCTCGGGGAGCTTCGTCACGCTCTACGCCCTGAGCCTCGGCGCTTCGAACGCGACGGTGGGTCTGCTCAACGCATTCGGCTACGGGACCTTCTTCTTCCTTCCGCTCGGAAAGCGCATCGTGCGCGACAGGCCCATACTCAGGGTCTTCGGCCTCGCCTGGTTCTGGCGTTTCGTGGCCGTATCGCCGGCCCTGGCGGCCCCTTTCCTCGTCGCCTACGGCCTGGGTGGGCTCGGCTTCGCCCTCATCCTCGTCGGCATAGCCCTCTTCAACATGTTGCGCGGCGTCGGCCTCATCGGCAACAACCCGGTCCTCGCCAACCTGGCGGCCGGGGGCGCGGGCGGCAGGAGGGCCGACAAAGGCGCTTTCCTGGTCAACGTGCAAATCATCGGCAGTCTAGCCGGGATGGGCACCAATCTCGTCGTCGCGCTCGTCATAGGCTCGAGCGCTCCGCCATGGGCCTTCGCGGCCGCGATGGGCGTCGGCATCGCGGTGGGGATCGTCGGCTCCCTCGTTCTCCTCAAGTACGTCCCCGAGCCCGAAGGCTACCGATCCGAGCGCTCTGTCGGCCTCGCGAAGGCGGCTCGCGACGCCTTCAAGGAAAAGCCATTGCGCGCCTTCATGGAAGTGCTCTTCCTCCTCTCGCTCGTAGCGGGAATGGCGCGCACCTTTCTCCCCGTCTACGCGAAGGACGTTTTCTCCCAAGGCGACGACGAGGTCATGGCCTACTCGCTCGTCGCGAGCGTCGGCGCCCTGGCGATGGGCCTGCTCACCAGGCTCCTCGTCGACCGCCTCGGCGCGAAGCCGCTGTACGTCGTCTTCGCGGCCGTTACCGCGCTCAGCATCGCGCCGCTCGCCCTGGCGCCCGGGGCGAGTCGGCCCGCTCGCGGGGCCATTGGGAGCGGCCGCGCTGCTCGGGCTCGTCAACTTCCTAAACTCGTTCGGCCTCGCCGGCGAGGAGAACGCGGGGCAGACTTACTTCTTTTCGCTCATCAGCGCCTCGCGCACTCTCGACCTCGGCGTCGTCTATTTCCTCGTGTACGGCCTCGGGGGCACGGTCGGCGCGGGGGCCGGCGGACTCATCCTCGACGGATTGGGAAGCCTCGGTCTCGACAATGTAGCGGCCTATCGCGTCTTCTTCGGCTTCCTGCTCCTCGTCCTCGCCTGGGTCCTCGTGCGGATGAGCGGCCTCGTCCGTTTGGGCTCGGCCTCGGTGCGCGAATCCATCGGCGTGATGCTCAGCTTCCGCGACCTGCGCGCCTTCAACCTCCTGTCGCGACTGGACAAGAGCGCCGATCCCGCCGAGGAGATCGACCTCATCCGAGACATAGGCGCGGGCTCCTCGGGCGGAGCCTCGCGGCCGGCTCAGGCGAGCCTCCTAGCCTACCTCGGCTCGCCTCGCTTCGACGTTCGGCTCGAGGCGTTGCTCGCGATGGAAAACATAGGCAGTCCGAGCAAGGAGCTGGTGGACGCGCTCATCGCCGAGGTGGAGCGGCAGCCTTATACGACCGCCTACCTCGCCGCGCGCATTCTCGGCAAGAGCGCGCCCAAGGAGCCCGAGCGGCGAGAGAAGGTGCTGGCGACGCTCAGGCGCGCCGCGACGGCCGCGGACTACATGCTCCAAGCCACGGCGATGGTAGCCCTGGCCCGGATGGACGACCGCAGGAGCATCACCGCGATCGAGGATACTCTTCGCGTCGTCGCGCATCCCGAGGGTCCGCATCTCGGCCGCCTACGCCCTCGAGCTCCTGGGCTCGAGCGCCTCGGTGCCCGTCCTCGTGTCGTGCCTGCGCAGCGAGCGCGACCCCGCCTTCGTCTCCGACGAGCTGCTCTTGTCGATGGCGTCGATAGCCGGCATCATGCCGCGCTTCTATGGCTTGTATCAGTCGTTCCTGGAGGAGGAATCTGCCGGGTTGGCGGCCTTGGGCGACATAGCCGCGAGGACTCTTGGCGAGGCCGACGACTCTCCCGGGCGAGCCGCCTTCGACGCCGCGCTCGCGGCAATATTGGCCGAGCCCTGCGATGGTGCGCCAATGAGCCGTCTGCTGCTCGAGCGGGGCCCGGAGGCGGCCGATGATTACTGGACGACGGATCTCCTGCTCTCGGAGGCGGCCCTCGACCCGGGCCCCGGCTACAGAGGTTTCCGCTTCCTGATCGCTGCGTACGCGCTACTCAGACCCTGACATAGTCACTCTATCTCGTATTTTTCCGCCATGATCGCGAGTGCCGATTTGCCGCTGATCTTGAGTTTCTTGTAGGCCCTGGACACGGTGTTGCGGACCGTCGACTCGCTGACTCCGTGCTTGAAGGAGATTTCCTTTATGTTTTCGCCCCGAGCCATCGCGCGGATGTAGATTCGCTCGGACTCGGAGAGCCCTTTTTCGACTAGGGAGAACTTGGCCTTGGGCTCCTTCAGGTAGATGACGATGCGGTCGCGGAAGGTGAGGTAGAGAAAGAAGATAAAACCGAGAATGAAGAATGCGGGCAACAATCCTTCCCACAATTCTTCGTGATTGGCAAAGGACGACACGACTTCGATGGTCAGGATATAGGCGATGCTTCCGAGCGCTTTGAGGATTCTATGCCGATCGTAAAAACCGATTTTGAATAGCAAAAGCACGGCTACAGCGAAGAAGCCGAGTCCGAAGAATGACACCGTGCTATCGAGCAACGGAAGCGGGACGATAGCCAAAAAAGCTACGGGCTGAATCCACGCGAGCCACTTTACGAAAGCGCTCGCGAACATCACAACGCTGATAATGAATAGGCTTAGAACGTACCTAAAGTTCAGTAACACGGGCAAGAACTGCCTGTGATCAACAATGTAGATAACTATATTGGCAAGCGCCGCCGCGAGGAATAAAAAACCGAAAAACAATCCGGATGCCTTCAGCCTCGATCCCATCGCGGGCATTTGTCCCCCTGCGGCATCCTAGCACGGAAATTTCGACCGTGGTAGTGTCGCGTAGACGAACATTTACACG
>CAWHFT010000173.1:0-22695 GCA_963828175.1 uncultured Spirochaetota bacterium | reverse complement strand
TTGTGTCTGGCGGCAGGAGTACGTATTGCTGTTTCGTCCGGCCGGCAGTGTGGAGTTTTCTCCCACGCGAAACTGGTCGATACAGGTTAACGCGGCGTACTCGCGCAATATGGGAATCCACGCCTATGACGCGGTTCAATCGGGCTTCGCGGTTTCCTATGCGATGCCGATCCGCCGCAACTTCGAGGAGAATGGGCGGGAACTTCCTCTGCGATATCCGATACGGTTTTCCGCCGGATGCAACAAGAAGATTTCTTCAATTTCAATGGCCCAGCGAATCAACAATTCGGCCGTACGTACAGATCACCATCTTTTAAACGCGCAGCACGAATCGGCAATACGAATCGCAATACGACCGAAGAGCGATCAAGAAAACGGCCCATGAAAATCTGTCTTATTACCGCCTTTCCACCAAGCGGCCAACTCAATGAGTACGGCCTGTATCTGGCGCGAGAACTCAAGCGCAATCCGCTCGTGAACCTAACCATTTTGGGCGATAAGTTGGCCGACTATGAATGGAACACCGACGCGAACGGAAAGCCCGTGCACAAGAGTCAACAGCCGGAGTTGCCGGGATTTTACGTGATCCGGTGCTGGGAGAGCAATCGCATGTCATCACCGCTGCGGTTGATCAAAGCGGTGAATGACTCAAGCCGGATGTAGTGTGGTTCAATCTCGTCTACTCGACCTTTGGAACTCCCGAATATCCAGTCGCAGCTTTTGCCGGTTTGTGCGCCCCAGCTGTGACGCGCGCCATGGGTTACTTCACGCATGTGACGCTGCACCATATCGTGGAGCATGTCGATTTCGCGGATGCCGGAGTAAAGCGGGAGCGACTGTATCGCATTGGAAGCCCTTTGGCGACGCGCATGCTTTTGAATGCAACCTCGATATGCGAGTGTTTCAAGGGGTATGCGCCAAAATTTTCCTCACGATGCGCAGTGAAGGGTAACTGTAGCCCCAGAAAACTCAGGTGGAGCGCAAAGCAATTCGGTGAACCTCGCGGTCACGGGCGCGGTGGCCAGTCTTTCACCCAGCAGCCTCACTTTCGCCAGCCAAGCCGTCGGCGCCACCAGTGCGGCTCAGACCATAACCCTGAACAATACCGGCAACGCGGCCTTGACCCTCACCAGCATCGCGCTTACCGGCACGAATCCCGGCGACTTTGCCCAGACCAATACGTGCGGAAGCTCTGTAGCGGCAGGAGCCAACTGCACGATCAGCGTGACCTTCACGCCCGCCGCGAGCGGAACTCTCACCGCCGCCGTCACCCTCACCGACAACGCCACCGGCAGCCCCCAGACCGTGAGCCTCTCCGGTACGGGAACGATGGCCGTCACCAGCGTGTCCCCTGCCAGTGGCGCCACGAGCGTATCGACGGGGACCAGCGTCACTGCCCTGTTCAACGAGTCGATGAACGCTTCGACGATGAATACCAGCACCTTCCAGTTATTGAATTCCTCCAGCGGGGTGGTAGCCGCTACGGTGAGCTATAATGCCTCCACGCTTACCGCTACCCTTACCCCTTCCCAAGCGCTCGGCATCCCTTCGCGAGGATCTCCCCCTCCGCTCCTATTTTGACGGCGACGCCCCGGAACAGCTTCCAGGCGCTTCGTTAGACTCGATGCGGGGCTGTTCACCGAGATGACCGGCGAGGCTTCCGTGAGGCCGTAGCCTTCATAGAGCGGCGCGCCGATGTTGACGACGAAGCGCGCGATGCGCAGCGGCAGGGCCGAGGCGCCGCAGATGAGGTACTTGAGCCGGCCGCCGAAGGCGGCGAGGAATTTCGCGTAGACGGCCTTCTTGTAGAGCAGGTCGAGCGGCGCGGCGAGGGAGTTGGCCCCTTTTTTTTCTCCGCCCTGCGGAAGGCGGCGCGGGCGACGAGCGCGCGGACTCCCTTCTCCTCCTCGACCTTGGACAGGATCTTCGCGTGGACTTTCTCGAGGATCCTCGGGACGACCGTCATCACCGTCGGCCGCACCTCGAGCATGAGCTCGCCGAGATTGGCGACATTGTCGACGAAATAGACCGGCAACCCGCGGCTCACGTCGAAGTAGACGACCATCCGCTCGAACACGTGAGCGAGCGGCAGGGCCGATAGCGCGATGTCCACGTCGTGCGTCATGGGGAAAATCTCGGCGGCTGCGTGGATTTGCGAGACGATGTTCAGCTGGCTGAGCTCGACGCCCTTGGGCAGCCCCGTCGAGCCGCTCGTGTAGACGATGGACGCGAGGTCCTCGGGCCGGACTCGCGAGGCCAGGTGGGCGATCCTGCCGGGCTCGGCTTCGTCGAAGGCCATGCCCTTGGCGAGGAGCCCGCGGTAGAAAGAGCACTCCAGCCCCGGGTCGTCCTCGTTGAAGGCTATGATCCGCTGAAGCGATTTGCCGTGCTCGCGGACGAAGTCCTGCTCCTCGGAGTCGCCGAGGAACAGGTAGCGGACCCCTGCGTCCCTCAGCTCGAACTCGAGGCTCTCGGGGAAGATCTCTTGAAGATGGGGACCGTGACCCCGCCCGCGATCATGATGGCCAGGTCGACGATGAGCCATTCGGGGGACGATTGCGCGAGGAGGGCCACGCTCTCTCCCCAGCGTATCCCGAGGTCGGAGAGGCCGAGGGCCAGGCGGCGCACCGATTTCCCGAAGTCCTCGACCGATAGGCTCTTCCACGCGTTCCCCACGCGCTTGTTGAGGAACGTGCCGGAAGCGTAGGTGGACACGATGAATTCGAACAGCTCGGGCAATGTCGAGAAAGCTTTCATCGAAGTGCCTCGGGGCCATAACAGCCCGGCCGGTTATCCTTGTTACTATAAATATACTAAAAAAGGCGGCGTTCGAGATGGTTCCTGAGAATATCGAAGAGCCGGGCGCGAGCCACGGGGTCGTTGAAGTTGTGCCCGGCTCCCCGGATCAGGTGGCGCTCGCAGTCCTTCATGCGCGCAGCGTAGTCCTCGCTGACCGAGAGCGGGACCATGTGATCGGCGTCGCCCTGGATGAGGAGGACCGGCTTGCGGAAAAGCGCGCTCTGACGCATCACCTCGTAATGGCCCAGGTCGTCGAAGAACTCCCGCCCGACGAAACCGCCACGCACGGGAATCGGAAAGGGCAGCTTCTGGAATTCGGCCGAGCCGACTTTCAGGTCGAGCCCGCGCGCGGCCAGCTCGTCGTCGATCCGGTCCCGGATCTCGCCGGCGGGCGCGAGAAGGGCGAGGGTCCTGACGTCGACTCCCTCGATCTCGATCTTGCCCTCCTCCATCAGCCCGGCGAGGACGCCGGTGATCGAGCCGCCCATGCTGTGGCCGAGCAGGGCCATTCTCGACCCGTCGATCCCCGGCTGCCGGGCCGTCCACTCGAGGATGCGCGCCGCTTCCTCGAGCTCGCGGCTGATCGTCATGTCGGCGAACTCGCCCTCGCTCTCGCCCGAGCCCAGGAAGTCGAAGCGGACGGAGGCAATGCCCGCCTGAGCGAGGCTCCTCGATAAATAGACGAAAAACGACGAGGAACCCATTCTCGTGCCCTCGAAGCCGTGAAAGGCCACGACGACCGGGTAGCTCGGCAGCTCCGAGCTCGGCGGCTCCGTCCCGGCCGACGTGCCCGCCGGATAATGAATCATGCCGCGGAGAATGCCGGCTTGGGTCCGATCTCGACTGTTTTTTCCATCTTTGGACCATACAACCCAAAAATTGCAATGGAAACCCCTTGACAGTTCGGATAACGTTCGTTATTTATAATAACATGTGTTGTATAACATCTGTTTTACAAGATCGCATGTTATGACCCAACGCACGACGTTCACGAAAGAGATGATAGTCGAAGCGGCTTTCGCCCTTACTCGGGAGATCGGATGGGGCGGGGTTAGTGCCCGCACGATCGCGCAGAGGCTCGGTTCTTCGACAATGCCCCTCTACTCCAGCCTCAAGTCCATGGACGAGATCGAAATGGAAGTTCGCAAGAGGGCGGAAGAACTCATGCACGACTACCAGCGCAGACCCTTCGCCGACGAGCGCTTGCTCAGTAGCGCGGTCGGCTACGTCGTCTTTGCCAGGGACGAGCCCAACCTCTTCCGCTTTCTTTACGTCGACCGCCCACTGGTACAGACGCCACGGGAGGAAGGCTCCCCGGCCGACGTGAATTCCGTCGGCGGAGTCGTCGATCTCGCGGACCAGGCGGCGACGGCCTTGCAGGATCCCGCCGTGCTGAAAAGCTGGGCATTCACCCACGGCCTGGCCTCGCTGATCTCCAGCAAGGTGATCGATTTGCCTGACGAGAGGATTACCAGCCTGATTCTCGAGGCGGGCACGGGTTTCTATTTGTATGAAGACATGCAAAAGAAAGCGACGCTGAAGGGAGGATCGAATGGGTGATGCGATGGTGTCGGTCCGAGGCCTCTCAAAGCGCTACGGCGCGGTGGAAGCGGTCAAGGGCATCGACTTCGACGTGCGCGCGGGCGAGATATTTGCGATCCTCGGCCCCAACGGCTCAGGTAAGACGAGCACGCTGGAGAGCCTGGAAGGCATTCGCAAGCCCGACGCAGGAAGCCTGAGGATCGCCGAGATCGACCCCGTGCGGCAGCCGCGGAGGCTGCGCAACCTGATCGGCGTGCAGCTCCAGAGCTCGGCGCTGCCCGCCTCGATGACGGTCGACGAGGCGATGCTGTTCTTCACGAGCTATCACGGGGTGGAGCCTCGCGGCGACCTCGTCGAGAGGCTTGGGCTCTCCGAGAAACGAGCGGTCCAGTACGGGCAGCTCTCCGTCGGCCAGCAACGGCGGCTGGCGCTGGCGATCGCGATAGCCCATGAGCCCAGGGTCATCTTCCTCGACGAGCCGACGGCCGGCCTCGACGTCCAGTCGCGGACCGACCTGCACGCTCTCATGGCCGAGCTCCGGAGAAAAGGCGCGACGATCATCATGGCTACCCACGACATGGCCGAGGCCGAAAAGCTCGCCGATCGCGCGGCCATACTGCTCCGCGGAGAGATAGCCGCCATCGGAAGTCCACGACAGCTCACGGCGGCCGGCGAGCGGCGCACCAAGATCTCCGTCTCCACCGAGCGGTCGCTCTTGGCGAGCGGCGCGCCGGCATTCCCCTGCGCGACGGCGCAGGACCCGAACACCGGCTACGCCGTCTTCCTGTCGGAGAATCCCGGCAAATCGGTGTCCGCCATACTCGCCTGGCTCGAGGAGTCGGGCGATCCGCTCATCGACCTCCGAGTCGAGCGACCCAGCCTCGAGGAGCGCTTCCTCGAGATCACTTCCAAAGGAACCGCAAAGTGACGGCCTTCATCCACCACCTCGCCTACGATTTCAAGACCGGCATCAGGGACCGCTCGAAGCTGCTGATGCTCTATCTCTTTCCCATCGTGTTCTTCGTTCTTGTCGGTGGCCTGATGTCCTCCATCAATCCTGGCTTCAAGGCGACGATGATACCGGGAATGATCATTTTCGCCTTCATGTGCTCAGCCCTCCTCAACTTGCCGGGTATCTTCGTGAACGCGAGGGAGGCCGGAGTGTTCCGCAGCTATCGCATCAATGGGGTGCCGGCCGCCTCCATCGTCTCGATACCGGTGATCAGCGCGGCCGTTCACATGGCGGTGGTCGCCGTCGCGATCACCCTGGCGGGCCTGCGCTTCTACGGCGGCGCCGCGCCCGAGAGCGTCGCGGGCTTCGCGGCCGCGGCGTTGCTGTGCTACGCGAGCTACGCCGGCATCGGAGTGCTCATCGGCGTCGCCGCGGGCAACCAAGCGGTCTCGATCCTCGTCGCTCAGCTGGTCTACATCCCCTCGATCATGCTCGGCGGGTTCATGGTGCCGCCCGGCATGCTGCCGGCGGGCTTGCAGAGGCTCGCGCTCCTTTTGCCTGCCGCCCACGCCATGAGGTGCTTCAACGGCCTGGGCATGTCGGCTCAGGCAGCGACGCCGTGGCTCTCGATCGGCGTGCTCGCCGCGAGCGCCTGCCTGAGCTTCGTCCTCGCCGCCTGCCTCTTCGAGTGGGACTCTCGCGCGAGCGCGCCCAGCCGCAAGGCCTGGGCGGCCCTGCTCGCCCTTGCGCCGTTCGCGGCCTCCGCGATCGTCGGCGCGTAGAAGGAGAAACAAGGTATGCAAATGAAAGGTCGAATCATTCTCGTCGGAATCGCCGTCTCGCTTTTTCTCGCGATGGGCCTTGCGGCCCAGGCCAAGGACCCGGTCGCGGCCGCGTTGGGCCAGTCCTTCGACCTCGCCAAGCCCCGCTCGCCCATCAAGCAACGCTTCGTCCTGGAATCCAGGATGGCGATGCACGGCCCCGACGGGACGATTACGAGCACGGACGTGTATCGGCTGACTTTGGAATGCGTCCCGGCCAAGCTGGGCGGCACGGACGGCGACCGCTATACATGCCTCGGCTTCACGGTGAAGATCGGTTCGGCTCCCGAGCTTTCGATCCCTTCCTTGAAGGGCTGGTCCTACCTCTACCGCAACTATGCAGGCGGCGTCGACAAGGAAGGCCAGACTCTCGGAATACCGCACAAGCCCTTCGAGAATCTCGTCGATCAAAACGGCCAGGCCATCCCGATAGGCAACGCCTACCATGTGTACAACGCCTTCATCGATTTCCATTCGTTCTTCTTCTTCGTCGCCCCGAGCTCGGCGCGCCCGAGCATCAAGGATTCTCAAGGGCGTCGGCCAGAGGATCGTATTGGCCAAAGCCGGCGCCACGGCCCCCACCAGCCTCGAGGGGGTTACCGGCAAAGGATCGAGCTTCACCAACGGCGAAATGAGCATCGAACTGAAAGGCCTGGGACTCGCCAACGGGAAGAGCTGCGCTATCGTAGGCTACGATGCGGGCGACAGCTCGTTCGTCATGTTCGTGAACCCGACGCCGGCCATGCAGGTCAAGACCGTCGGAAGCTCGCACTACCATGGCGACATCTCGTGGATCTCGGCTCGAATTGGATCGCAGAAGGCCGGTCTGAATGAAATGGTGGTGAGCGAGACGACCGTTCCCGGTCTCGACAAGATCCACGGAGCCATCGAGAGGACGCTCAGTCTCCGGAACGTGCCGGCCGACTGATTTCTACGTGCTCGGAATGATTCGGAAGAGGGACTCATACCCCGCAGCTCGCTGCGTAAGGCGCTTCAAGGTACAGGGGTATGAGGCCCTCCTACAATAGATTCCCTGCCGAGCGAACGATACCTCGCAGCTCGCTGCGATGGCGCTCATTTTTCTGTCGTTTTTTTCGAAACGTAGTCAAAAAATTCTTCTACGGTCTTGCCGGAGCCCCAAGCAGCCCGAAGGCTCGTTCGCTTTTCCGCCTTCCGCAATGCGGAAAGCAAGGAACGGTTGAGGTCCTTGGCGCTATCGCCAATCAGCTCGGCGTCAACTGCAAACTCTCCTTTTTCCCCGATTTTAATATCTTTGGTCAACAACTCCTCAACCCTGAAGTGTTCCCCAAGAATTACCTTGAGCACTGGAAGAATCGCTTTGGGGTTTTCGGTGCTGACTGTCGCAGTCAAGTGAAAAAGTCTATCTTCCATGAGCCCTTCCTTTCTACTCCCACGCTACCAAACTGAACATGGGAGCGTACTTCTCCCGTCTAGCAGTTTCAAGACCTCATCGCTCATGGTTGAGCGAGCGAAGCGGCGCCGCGAGCGATATCTCTTCTCTGTGGGCGAACTCGTCGAGCGCCACGGCCCCGGCCTTCGCCGAGGCCTCCGACGGGTAGACCAGGAAAAAGGCGCCGCCGCCCCCGGCGCCGCTTTGCTTGCCTCCCGAGGCCCCGTGTTCGAGGCCCGCCTCGAGCAGCCGGTCGATGCCCGGGTCGCCGAGCCCGAGAGCGCGCAGCGCCGCGTGGGCCCTTCCGAGGAGTCTGCCCAAGCCGAAGGAGGAGCCCGAAGAACGGATCGTCGCCTCGGTCCCGATGAGCTCGATCGCACGATTCGCGACTTCGCCCAGCTCTTCGATGAGTCTCACGGTCGAATCGTCGTTCGACGTCAGGCGCTCGCGGACGGCGGCGACGAGGGCGGCGGTCGATCCGCGGCGAGGTACGGCCCCGAAAACCAGGTGGAGCTCGACCGCGGGAAAAGCGTTGGTCCGCGGCAGCGCGAGAGGCGCCGGACGAAACGAGCGGAGACCTCCGAGCAGGGACAACCCGGTGTCGATGCCGGAAGCCCTGCCGTGAAAGAAAGCCTCGGCGCGATGCGCGATCGACCACATCGATGCGGAAGCGTCGACAGCTTCAGCGTCGACCGGCGATTCATCAGGTTCCGCGAAGGCTTCGGCCAGAGCGACGCAGAGAGCCGCGGAGGAGCCGAAGCCTAGCCCGCGCGGAATAGTCGACGATACGAGGATTCTCGCCGCCGCCGCCCGCGAGGGCGGGAATGAATTTCGACGCCGAGGCGATGAACGCGCCGAAGCGTTTCAGGTCCGTCTCGGGAAGGTCGGGGAAGCGCCATCCTTCGGCGTCCCGCGCGACGACGGTGATGGTGGTCGAGTACGGCAGCCCGAGACCGAGCGAGGGGAAGCCGTAGACTGCCGCGTGCTCCCCGAAGAGCAGCAGCTTCGCGTGGCCGGTCCCTACTCGCTCCACGACGGCCCCGCTCGGGAGACTTCCGCGCGCTCTCCGGTTTCGCCGCTCGACGCCGAGCCGCCCGGCCAAACAGCGACCAGCTCGTCGCCCGCGCCGAGCGCCTTGGCGACGCGGCCTTCGACGTGCCCACTCGGATCCCCCACACGGGCCGGCACGCCGATCGCGTCTCCGAGCCCGGCGGCGAGGCGGGCTCCTTCGCGCAGGAGGACGGACGCTTCGGCCCAGCTCGCGGCGGACGCGAAGCCGCTGACGATTTCGTTCGAGGCGCGCAGGAAGTTCGCTGCGGCTTCGGGCTTTTCCCGCTTCCAGGCTTCGTAGCGCGCGATCGCGCCGGTGGTATCGACGGAAGCTCGCCCGCGGACGAGGGAAAAGGGCGGCATCCAATCGAGCTCGAGCCGCTCGAAGGACGGCGACATCCCGCCGACGAAAAGGCCGAAGCCTCCGTAGAGCGAGGCGGCGACATCGTAGCCGCTCCCGCGTCCCCCCTGGTAGGCGCGATGCCCCTCGAGGGCGGCTCGGAACGCCGCAGCCTCGAGCTCGGAAGATTCCTCGCCTGCGCGGGCGAGCAGGGCCAGCGCGACACCCACGGCTACGGCGGCGCTCGAGCCGAGGCCGATCTTGCCGCCTTCGGCGTCGTAGAGCGCCGAGGAATCTATGCGGAGGCTGAGGGCCGGCTCCCGGCTTCCGTGGCCGCGAGATTCGAGCTCGCACAGGGCGGCCCGGAGGGTCTGGCCGACGAGGCTCTTGGCGCTTCGATCTCGTTCCGTCCAGAGCTCGGAGCTTTTGCCGACTCTGCCGGCGATCGTCAATTCCTGGGCGTCGGTGATATCGATCGCGACGCGCCGGTCGATCGCGACGGCTATTCCCAGGCCGCCCGGCTCGAGCACCGCGTACTCCCCCAGGAGAAGTAGGTTGCCGGGCACCGTGAGAACGCTCACGGCCGGTCCCGCGCCGGAAGCGCTGCGCCCGCGGCGGGCGCGAGGGCCGCGTCGGAGCCGACGTCCTCGGCAAGCTTGGGCGCGCCGCCTACGCGGCTCTGCAGGACTTCCGCGGCGACGCCCGAGGCGCCGATGCGGGCGGCGACGCGCGGGGCGTCGGTCTCGAGGCAGAGTATTTTCACCTGCGGTCCGGCGTCCATCGTCTCCCAGACGCAGATGCCCTCGCGGCGCATCGCCTCGCATTCGCGGATGACAGCGAGGCTCGCCGGCAGCCAGTACATCACCGGCGGGTCGCAGCCGAGCATCGCGCCGAACATCCGCAGGTAGCTCCTTCTCGCGGCGGTTCCGAGCCGCTCCAGGTCGCGGCGCGCGAGGGCGTCGACCGCTCCCGCCAATTCTTCGGCGGCGCCGCGCACCCAGCTGCCGTAGTACGGCGAGGAGGCTTGGGTGCGCTCCATCGCCTCGCGCGACGAGACCGGCTTCTCGGAACGCGCGACGAGCGCGATGACGATGCGCAGCTCGGGCCAATGATCCTCGCCGAAAAGCGGGATCGCCGAACTCGCCCCGGCGGGGAGAAGGCTGAAGCCTCCGAATACGGCCCTCGCGGCCGAGGCCGACCCGATGCGGGCGAGGGCGGATATCTCGGACAGCGGCAGGCCGCCTTCTTCGCCGCTCGCCGCTCGCGAAAGCCCGTCGCCCCTCGCGCGAAGAAGCGCCTCGCCGGCCCTGACGCTGGCGAGGGCGAGGGCGGCGAACCCGGACGACGAGCTAGCGAGCCCCGCCGCGGTCGGGAAGTCGTTGCGGCTGTCAGCCTTAAAGCTGATATCGGAACCGAACTTACCCTCGGCGCCGAGCGCGCGACGAACGGCATCGAAAAAGGCCGCGTATCTGTCCGAGCCTTGCGATGACCCGCCTATCGTCACCTCGTCCTCGCCGGCGAACGAAGCCTCGACATTCGTCGTCGTCGACAGCGCTCCGAGCGTCAGGGCGAGGCTCGGGGTCGCCGGGAGGTTGCGTTGCGAGTCGAGCTTGCCCCAATACTTCAGCAGGGCGAGCGACGGCGAGGCGGTGCACGAGAAGGCGGCGCGGACCGAGAGGTCGCCTACGGATTTCTTCACGAGCTCTCCGGCCTATTGCGTGCGCCCGCATCTTTTTTGCGGGTGTGGAGCTTCATGTGTCCCGCCTGTATTCCTTCTGTGACGAGCGCGAACAGGGCGGCGAAGTTCTGAGCGAGTCCCAGGGCGGCCGCTATCCTGCACAGGAGCGGCCCGTCGGGGTTGCCCAGGAGCCGGAGGGCGAGGGCCGAGCCGGACTGCAGCCCCACAGAGCCGCCGACCGTGCCCAAGGCAAGCGGCAGCTCGATGCTGCCGTGGAGCAGGCCGCCCTCGACGCGGAGGCTCGAAACGCCGCGGTAGCTCCCATCGCGGGCCGCCCAGAAGTGCACGGCCGCCTCGAGCGCGCGGGTGTCGTTCCCCGTGGCGAGCGCGAGGGCCGAGACGCCGTTCATCACGCCCTTGTTGTGCGTGACCGCGCGGGAAGGGTCCGTCGCCGCGACCAGACTGGCGAGCTCGATCCGCCGGGCGGCCTCCGCGCCCGAGAAGGAGCCGCGGGCGAGTCGAGCCACCGGCAGGTCGAACTGCGCCCCGGCTCGACGCTCGCCCGCGTCGTTCGAGAGGATGCACATGAGGCGCCGTCCGCCGCTCCACTCCTCGAGCCGGCGCGCGACGCGCTCTGCCGCGCCGTCGAGGACATTGGCGCCCATCGCGTCCCTCACGTCGATGCGCAGCTGGACGCGCACGAGACCGGTCTCGCCGCTGCGGGTCACCGCCAGGCCGCGATAGCCGCCCCCGCGGCGCCGCATCGACTCGAGGTGGAGGTCCAGGTCGGCCCTGATCTCGGCCTCGCGGCGCTCGATCTCGCGCTCGCGGCCGGGCGCGACGCCCTCGAGGTAGACGTGGGCGCTCATGACCGGCTCGGTTGCCCAGGTGGAAAAGCCGCCCGATGCCGCGACGAGCCGCGCCGCGAAGGCGGCGGCGGCGATCACCGACGGCTCCTCGACGGCCATCGGAATGTCGTAGGAGCGGCCGTCGACGAGAAAGCCGGGGGCCACTCCGAGCGGCACCGGATGGTATCCCACGGCCGACTCGACCATCTCGTCGGCGAGGTTCGCTTCCGAGTCGAGGCGCGCGCCGAACCGCAGAAACTCGTCGCCGTAGGCGGCCATCAGGGCGGCGCGGCGTCCTTCGATGCTCAGCTTGCGGAAATCCGCGGGCAGGAGCGCGCCGCCCGCCTTCATCGGCGCGAATCCTCGGCGCGCAGGAGCTCGTCCGCGGCCGCGGACAGGTCCGCATCGATCGTCAGCGCCGCCGCGCGCAAGGCCTCGAGATCGGCCGAGCCGGTCAGCGTCATGACGGTCCGGAGCGCGGCTGCCAATTTCCGGACGAGCCTCAGCGCCGCCTCGGCCCCGCCTTCGTGGATCGCGCGCGCGAAGGGCAGGGCGATGCCGGCCAGGTCGGCGCCGAGGGCCAGGGCCTTGGCGATCTCCACTCCGGAGCGGATGCCGCCCGAGGCGATGATGCGGCTCGCCGGAGAGGCGCTTGCGCCCGCGGCGGTCCCGGCGCGCGCGCGCCGCGAGAGGGCGAGGAGGAGCACGGCGGTGGGCAGTCCCCAGTCCTCGAACTCGCGGGCGACGTCGGACTCCTCCTCGGATATCCGGTAGGACTCGACGAGGACCCAGTTCGTGCCGCCGGCGGCCGCGAGGTCGACGTAGGCGACTCCGGCGTCGAGCAGACCCCGCGCGTCGGCGGGGCTGATGCCGAAGCCGGTCTCCTTGACGATGACGGGTATCGGGGAGGCTTCGCACAGCCGCGCGATGGCGTCCTTGAGCCCGCGGAAGTCGCGGTCCCCTTCGGGCTGGAAAAGCTCCTGGCCGACGTTGAGGTGCAGGGCGAGGGCCTGGACTTCGAGTCGCCTCGCGGTCTCGATGACGGCATCGCGCCCGAGCTCGCGCAGCTGCACGGCGCCGAGGTTGGCGATCACGGGCACGTCCGGAGCGCTCGGCTTGACGTGGAACTGCTCGAAGAGCTCGGGCCTGCGAAAGAGGACGCGGATCGAGCCGATCCCGACGGGGATGCGGGCGGACTGAGCGGCCTGGGCGAGCGCGCGGTTCATGAGGCCGCCCGACTCCGAGCCCCCGGTCATGCAGGACACGAGCAGGGGCAGCGCGATTCGGTGGCCGAGGAAATCGAGCGAGGTGTCGACGGCGCGGGAGTCCAGCTCCGGCAACGCGCGGTGGACGAAGCCGACTCCCTCGAATCGGCTTCGTCGGCCCTCGATGGCATAGGCCTTCGGGTCTACGCAGATCTCGAATTGCCTCGCCTTGCGTCGGGAGATCTCGTTATCGAAACCCGTACTCACGGTAGCCGTCCTTTCGGACTCCGGCGAGGAAGAAAGCGCCGGGAGGCGAATCGCCGTCGCCGCCGGTAAAAGGCTGCCGAGCGTCGCCGTTCGAGCGGTCGAGCCAGGCTTCGTACTCTTCCATCGGCGCCCGGCGCGCGAGCGACCACAGCGCGTCGGTCCGCCAGCGGGCCAGCACGGTCGGCGCCCCGGCCGCGACCCTCGCGGAGAGCACGGCCATTGTATTGCCCGAGCCGTACGAAGCCAAGAGCACCCGTTTGCCGACGATGTTTTCCCCGATGAGCTTGAACTGCGCGTCGAGCAGGAAGGCGAGCGACATGAAGATCGAGGCCGTGTAGGTGTTGCCGATGTCCGCGATCGGGTCGATGCCCGCCCGCAGGCTCTTCGCCTCGAGCCACGCCTCGGCCTCGGCCTCGCGGACGCCCAGCCGCGATACGACCAGTCTCGCCATGGCACGGGCGGCCATATTCCTGAAAGGCACGTGCAGGACGAAGTAGTCCGTCCCCTCGAGCACGGCCCGCTCGCCCTCGCCGCGCCGATCGCAATGGTCGGAGAAGGCCCGCTCGAGGCTCTCGTTGTAGCATTGGATCGAATATCCCCCGCGCACTTTCGCCACGGTCGAGCCGAGGGGCCTGAAGAAGTCGTCCACGTCCTCAGACGCGAATCCGATGTCGGAGAGGTCGAGCTCGACGAGCTGGGGATCGCTCTCGACGATGAGGGCCGCCGCTCCCGCTCCTTGCGTGATCTCGGCCGTGGTGGCGCTTTCGTAGCGCGCGATGTCGGAGCAGACCACGAGGCCCGTCTCCTTTCGACGGTTGCTCAGGCCCAGCAGGGCGGCCACGCTGATCGCGCCGAGCGCGCCGCCGGCGCAGGCGTGCTGGACCTGGAAGGTGGAGATCGTCTTCGGCACGGGGACGCCGGCCCTTTGGAGCATGCCCTCGACGTAGGCGGAGAGCGCCTTGGAATGATCGACGCCGCTCTCGGTCCCCGCGGCGATGTACCGGATGCGCGAAGGATCGATCGTGGGGTTTTGGCGCAGGAGGCCCATGGCCGATTGGGCGGCGAGGGTCGTCGTGTCTTCCCAGGCTTCCGGAAAGCGCATCCTGCGCTGCCCCGTGGTCTCCTGTGCGCGCCGCATCCGCTTGTCCTGCTCGGGATCCAGTCTCCCCCTCTCGTTTACTATCGTCTCGATCTCGATCTCGGGTCTCGGAAGGTAAATGCCGATGTCGCTGATGCCGAGGAGCTGAGCCATTGGTGAAGGCCCTCCATATATAGATAACTATATATTCTAAAGCATATCGCCCCGAAGGGAGATTGACAATGCGATTATCCCGCAAACCGGGACATAAAGCAGTATGCTCCAAGCCATGGCGGGGAGAATCGTCATCGGCATAGACGCAGGCTCGGCCGCGGTCTCCGCGGTGGCGATGGACGAAGACGGAGAGCTCCTAGCCTCGGCCTACGAATACCACAAAGGCAGGATAGCGAGCGGCGTCCGCGCCCTCATCGACGGCCTCTTGCCGGACGGGACGGCCGCGAGGATCCACGGGGCGGCCTGCACGGCCAGCTCGCCGCCCCTCGAGCTTCCGTCGGGGCGGGCGCTGCGCGTCGACGGCCGAGTCTCGGAGATCGAATCCCTGGGCCGCTACCATCGCGACACGCGCACGCTCCTCGTCGTCGGCGCCGAGCGCTTCGCGAGGATCGCCTTCGACGAAAGCGGCCGATACCGGCGAATGCGCGGCAACTCCTCGTGCGCCGCGGGGACCGGCAGCTTCCTCGACCAGCAAGCCGCCCGGCTCGGCCTGCCCGGCGGCAGCGCCGAGCTCGCGGCCCGCGCGATCCAGAACAAAGGGGGGTACCCGAGCATCGCCTCCCGCTGCTCGGTCTTCGCCAAGACCGACCTCATCCACGCTCAGGCCGAGGGCTGGAGCGTCGGGAGCATTTGCGAGGGGCTCTGCCACGGCCTGGCGAGGAACATCGCCGACACGCTCTTCCCGGGGGAATCGCCCCGAGGCCCCGATCCGCATCGCCGGAGGTGTGTCGCGCAACGCGGCGGTCCTGCGCCATCTCTCCGAGATCGCGGGCGCGCACATCTCGGCCGACGACCGCTCCCACCTTTACGGCGCGATCGGCGCCTGCCTCCGCTTCCTCGCAGCCGGGCGTGGAGCGACAGGAGCTTCTCCGTCGGCGAGATCCTCGTCTAGGGCACCGTGGAGCGCGAATACGCGAACGGCGCCCTCGAACCGCCGGACGGGAACTATCCCGTCTTCGAGTCGCGCTGGCGGTTCCTGCACGTGGCGCGGAAGAACGGAAGCGGCAACCCGGTCGAGGTGGACGTGTATACCGATCCGGCGACGGTCGAAGGCAGCTCCGTTCCCGTCTTCTTCGGGCTCGACGTGGGATCGACCAGCACCAAGGCGGCCCTTCTTGCCGAGGACGGCAGGATCCTCGCGGGCCTGTACACACGGACGGCGGGCACGCCTCTCGAGGCGGCCCAGTCCATCTGCGAGGCCGTGGAGCGCATCGAGGCCGACTGGGGGCGGTCGTTCGAGGTGCGCCTCGCCGCCACGACCGGATCGGGACGCAAGCTCGCGGCGGCCGTGCTCGGGGCAGATGCCGCCATCGACGAGATCACGGCCCACGCCCGCGCGGCCGTGGAGCTCGACCCGGCGGTCGACACTATCATCGAGATCGGCGGGCAGGACTCCAAGTTCACCGTGGTCTCCAAAGGCCGGGTCGTCTTTAGTCAGATGAACGCGGTGTGCGCCGCGGGGACCGGCAGCTTCCTCGAGGAGCAGGCGCAGAGGCTCGGCGTCCCCTTGAGCGAGTTTTCCGAGCGCGCGATGGGCGCGGCCGCGCCTCTCACCAGCGACCGGTGCACGGTCTTCATGGAGCGCGACCTCAACCATCTCCAGGCCCTCGGCTATTCGACCGAGGAGCTGCTCGCCGCCTCGCTGTTCTCGGTCTGCGACAACTATCTCGGCAAGGTCGCGCGGACGGGCTCTATCGGGGAGAACGTGGCTTTCCAGGGAGCGACGGCCAAGAATCGCGCGCTCGTCTCGGCCTTCGAGCGGCGCCTGGGCAAGGCCGTGCGCGTCTCGCGCTACTGCCACCTCACGGGCGCCATCGGCGCCGCGCTGCAGGCGAGGGACGAGCGCGCCGCAGAAGCGGCTGTGCCTGCTGCCGTAGTGGCCGAGCCTGCTGCCGTGGCGGCCGCGCCCGCCGCGACGTCCGCCTTTCGTGGTTTCGGCATCCATCGCCTGGACCTCGTCTCGCGCTCGGAGCGCTGCGGCCTGTGCCCGAACGACTGCCGCCTGCGCATCGTCGACGTCGGCGGCGAGGAGGTCGCCTACGGCTTTCTCTGCGGGCGCGACTACGCGACCAAGCGCTTCGTCGGCCAGCGCTCGGGCGGCGAGCTCCTGCGCGAAAGATCGCGCGCCATCCAAAGCGCCTACCGCGAGGCGAGAAAGGGGTCCTTCCCCGCCCTCGGGTTCCCGACTATCGGAATACCGACCTCGCTCTACATGGCCGAGGACGCGCCTTTCTGGCAGACTTTCTTCGAGCTTCTCGGCTTTCCGACTCTCGTCGCGGTCTCCGACGCCGCCGCGTTGCGCGAGGGCAAGCGCCTGGCCGGCGCGGAGTTCTGCGCGCCGATGGCCATGTACCACGGGCAAGCCCGCGCGCTTCTCGAGAACGCCGATTTCGCCTTCCTCCCCGTCTATCTGGAGGAGAGACCCGCGAAATTCGACCGCCCCGCTTTCCGCGGCACCGCGCGCCGCTACTACTGCAACTACAGCCAATACGCCTCGGTCGTCGCTCGGTGCGCCGAGTCGAGGGACCGCGCGCGAATCCTGAGCCCACTCCTCAAAGGCCGTCACGGCGATAACACGATGGCCTTGGGAGAGATCCGAAGCTCCCTCGGCCTCGCCCTCGCCCCGTGGGGATTGAAGGCTCCCTCCTCCCGCGCCTGCCGCGCCGCCTACGCCGCCTGCCTCGAGGCGAAGGCCGGGGCCGAACGCGCGACGAGGCGGATCTTCGCCATGAGCGAGGCGCGGTCCGACATCGGCATCGTCCTCGTCGGCCGTCCCTACGCGGCCCACTCCGAAGGCATGGGCGCCACGATCGGGGAGATGATCGGGAAGCGGGGCATCGATCTCGTCTACAGCGACATGCTGCCGACCGCAGGTTCGGGGCCCGAACCTCGTTCGGGCGCGATAGATCCCCTCCTCGCCGCCTTCCATTGGCGGTACGCCGCCGAAGCCCTCGAGGCGGCCGAGTTCTGCGCGCGCGACCCGAGGTTCTACCCGGTCTTCATCACGACCTTCAAGTGCTCTCCCGACTCCTTCGCGCTCGAATGGTTCCGGCGGATCCTCGACGCCGCGGGCAAGCCCTATCTCGTCCTCCAGATCGACGAGCACGACTCGAGCGTCGGTTACGAGACGCGGGTCGAGGCGGGGATACGGTCGTTCCGGAACCACTTCCGCCAGGCGAGCCAGGCCGCAGCGCCAGCGCCCGGGGCGGCAGCGCCCAAGCCTCTCTCGATAAACCCGCGGCTGGCCGCCGACCTTCGCGGCAAGGTCGTCCTCCTCCCCAACTGGGACCCGCTCGTGTGCCCGCTGCTGGCGGCGAACCTGCAAGGCGTCGGCATCGACGCCCGCGCCCTCGAGGAGAGCCCCGAAGTCATCCGGCGGGCGATGAGCGGGAACTCTGGTCAGTGCATACCGATCAACATCATCGCGCAGGAATGCGTCGAGTACGCCCTGCGGGAGGACCTCGATCCCGGCCGCGTGGTCCTATGGACCCTGACTGCGATGTGGCCCTGCAATCTTCCCATGTACCCGCATTTCATCAAGGCGGCGATGGAGCGCATCGGCGGAGGGATGGAGAAGATCGACGCCTACCCGGGCGAGATCACGTTCCTCGCGCAGGGCCCGCGAGCCATGATCGGCGCCTACCACGCGTTCCTCGCGGGCGGAACCTTGAGGCGCCTCGCGTGCAGGACGCGGCCGTACGAGCTCGAGCCGGGTGCGACGGATCGTCGGGTCGCCGAGGCCCTGTCGCTGCTCGTCGACGCGTTCGAGAATGGCAAGAACAAGGAGGCGGCCTTTCGCGAGGCCTTCGAGCCCTTCCGCAAGATCCCGACGAGCCCGAGGAACAAGCCTAAGGTCGCGATTTTCGGCGACTTCTACGCGCGGGACAACGACGTCTTCAACCAGGGCCTCGAGGCGACGATCGAGGCTCACGGCGGCGAGGTCGTCACCACGCCCTACATCGACTACCTGAAGGCGACACTCGACGCGAATTTCACGCGGCTGATGATCGACCGCAACTACGGAGAATGGGCCAAGCTCAAGGCCGCCCTGGCCGTCATAGCCGCGGTGGAGAAAGCGCTCTCGCTTCGCCACCACGACGCTTTCGGCACGCCGGCGAGCTGGCGAAACCCCGGCTCGCTCGAGAAGCTCAGGCGCCTGGGCATCCGTCCCGACCACGAAGGCGAATGCTTCGACAACGCCCTCAAGATCTTCCGCATTCTCGGCGAGAATCCCGACATCGCCTTCTTCGTCCAGACCAACCCCGCCTTCTGCTGCCCCTCGATCGTCACCGAGGCGATGGCCCGTGAGCTCGAGAGCCTGACCGGCGTGCCCATCGTCTCCATAGGCTACGACGGCACGGGGGCCGCGCGGAACGATGCGATCATTCCGTACCTGGCGTTCGAAACCGCTGCTCGTTGAGCAAACGAGGAGAGGACGTGGACGAAAAAAGGAAAAAAGGCCGATGGGCAGGTCTGCTGAGCATAGCCCTCGGCAACACGCTCGACAACGCCGACGGCGGATTGGTCAACATCCTTTTCCCCGTTCTGCGCCAGTCCCTGCGCCTGCAGCTCCCGGCGCTGGGTCTGCTCACCGCAATCGGGCGTCTCTCCCGGATGCTGTTCGGGCCCTTGTGGGCCATGGCCGCCGATAAGTGGAACCGCAAGACGATATTCGTCATCGTCACGGGCGTTTGGGGCGTGTGGACCGTCCTAGCGGGCTTTGCCCGGAGCTTCGAGCAGTTCCTCGTTCTTTACGCCATCGGCTCCATCGGCACCGTCGCGGCCGAGCCCATAGCAGGCTCCATCGCGGCGGACCTCTTCGCGAGGACCGAGCGGGGGAAGGCCTTCGGTGTCCTCCGGGCGATCACGGGGATGGGCACGGTCGTTCTCATCCCCGTCATGGGCTCCTTCACCAAGCAGCCCGAAGGCTGGCGCCCCGCCCTCTTCCTGATGGGGGGCTTGAGCGTTCTCTCCGGCCTCATGACCCTGGCCCTGCTCAAGGAGCCGCCCGCGGCGCCTCCGAGGACGGGGCGAACGGGATTGGCGAAGGGCCTGTCGAGGGCCCGCCGGCCTTCCACTGGCGCGCCGCCTTCAGGCTGTTCAGGATCAAGACTTTCCTTTTTCTGGGGATCAGCCAGTTCTTCTTCACGAGCGTCGTCCTGGGGTTTTTCGCCGTGACGTTCCTCACCGACGTCGCCGGCTTCACGAATCGGGCCGGCTCGCACGTCCTGGCGGTCTTTGCGGCCGGCTTCGCGATCAGCTCGGTATTCGGCGGAATGCTCGGCGATCTGTGCGACCGGCGCGATCCGAGGAAGGGCCGTATCGTCCTGATGCAGGCCTTCCTCCTCCTCTATGCGCTGATGGCCTTCCTCTGCACGCAAATCGACTGGCCGCGGGCGCTCTACTACCCTCTCTTCTTCGCCTTCGGGCTGGTCGGCTCCATCGGCTATTCCGGCGTCGTCCTTCCCATGGCCAGCTCCATCGTGCCCCCGGAACTCCGTTCGAGTGCCTTTGGCTTCCTCTTCTCCTTCATCCAGGGAGGCGCCATGGCCCTCCTCGCGGTCGGGACCGGCTTTCTGGCCGAGAGGATCGGCTTGCGCGCCGCGTTCCTCTGGGTCGGGGTCCTTCCGTACGCGCTGAATTTCCGCCTTTGGTTCGTCTTCTACAAACACTACCCGGCGGATTCACGGGCCCCGCACGGCCGAGTCAGCGCGTCTCGCTGAAGGCCACGGCGACTCGCGCGCCCACGGCGCTCGTCATCCTCACCTCGCCGTGGAGCTGGCGCGTGAGGGTGGTGACTATCTTCAACCCGAGGCTGGTGTACGAGCTCAGGTCGGTGCCTTCGGGGAAGCCCACGCCGTCATCCTCCACGACCAGCTCGTAGTACAGGATTTCGGCGCCCGATTTCAGGGGCGCGTCCCCGGTGCCCGCGACCCCCGCGAGCGCAGCGACCTCGGCCTCGCTCCGCGAGGGCGCCTCGAGGCGCCTCATGCTCACCGTGATGCGGCCAGGCCTCTCGTCGGGGAAGGCGTGCTTGAGGGCGTTGGACACGAGCTCGGTCATGATGAGGCCGCACGGAACGGCGCAGTCCATCCCGAGCCTGACGTCGGAGATCTCGATCCCGAGCTCGACCTTGGAGTTGGTCAGGCTGTAAGAGGCGAGGAGGTTGCGGGCGAGGTCGTTGGCGTACTCCGAAAAATCTATCGTGGACGGCGTCTGCGACCGGTAGAGCTTCTCGTGGATGAGCGCCATCGACTTGACGCGGAATTGGCTTTCCCGGAACATCTCCTTGACGGCCTCGTCGCTCACGTAGCCGGACTGGAGCATCAGGAGGCTCGAGATCACCTGGAGGTTGTTCTTGATCCGGTGGTGGATCTCCTTGACGAGGAGGAGGTTCTTGGCGGCATCCTCAGCCTTGCGCCGCTCGGTCATGTCCCTCGCGATGCCGATGACCTCGCGGCTCTTGCCGTCGTCGCCGATCATCGCCGAGCCCGAAAAGAGCATGGGTATCTCGGCCCCGGAGCGGGTGCGGTAGCTGAGCTCGCGGTTGGAGACCGGTCGGTTGGACAGGATGTCGCGCAGGCCCGAGGCTGACAGGACGCCGCCGTCGTCCGCGACGAAGTCGGCCAAGCTCTTGCCGACGAGCTCCTCTTCGGAGAAATCGAGCAGCTTGCACGCGGCCTTGTTGACTTTCTTGATGATTCCGCCCTCGTCCGCGATGATCAGCGTGTCGCCCATCTCGTTCAGGCTGTCGAGAATTTTCTCGTTGTACGACTCGAGGTTGAACAGGTCGACTATGGTCCGGTACAGGACGATGCCCTGCGAGACGATGGCTTGGATCGTCCGCAGGAGCTCGTTCTCCTGCTCGTATCCGGACCCGCCTCCGGTCCGGTCCGATATCGCGAGAATCCCGAGCAGCGAGTCGCCGTCGGCGAGGGGCCGGTAGGCCATCGACCCGACGATCATCGCCTCGTGCTCGGAGATGTCGCCTCGCCCGGCCGCGAGGGCCCGGACCCTGAAGCGCAGGGCGTACTCGTCGAAACCGGCCGCGGAAACCTCGCCGGTCCTGCCCGCCAAGGCCAAGGCGCCAGCGAGGAGCTCGGCCGCGGCCGCGCTGATCCGGTCCTGCGAATAGGTCCTCGCCTCGCGGGCCTTGTCTAGGTAGACGATGGCGCAATGGTCGCAGTTCAGGAAGCTCTTGAGGACCCGGACGATCGAGTCCATGACCGAGTCGAGGTCCGAGCTGCTCCGGAATTTCTGGCTCAGCACGAACAGGAGAGTCTGCTCGGAAAGCCGGCGCCGGATCTTCAGGAAGATCTCGCTCTTGTCCAGGGCCGTCGCGGCCTGATTGGCGATGGTCGCCAGGAAGCTCAGGTCCTCGCCGTTGTACATCAAGCCCGAGAGCTTCCGTCCAAGGAGCAGCAGGCCGAGCAGGCGCGCGTCGAGCATCACGGGCACGACAATCGACGCGGCCTCGGGCGCGAGGATCGAGGAAGAGCTCTCGACGAGAGGCCGGAGCTCGGGATCGTCCAGGGCCTCGTCGCGGACGAGGTGCCTGCGTTCCTTGGCGAGCCATCGCACCAGGGGCGACTTGGCGTCCGCCCGGATGTCCGCCGCCGCCTTGGCGTCCCTTCCGCAGCTGAAGGACGCGACGAAGCGCTCGCTCGCCGGATCGTAGAGGGAAAGGGCGACGAAGGACGTGTTGATCGACTTGGCGACCGATTCGCACGAGAGCTTGAGTATGGCCTCTTCCTCGTAGAGAGTCGCGATCTCGCGGCTGAAGAGCTGGGTCGCCTTCTGGTAGTCGCCCTTCTCCCGGAAGAACACGCGGTCGATCAGGTTCTGCAGCGCGTTCCGCAGCGGCAGGAAGATGAAAGCGAGGACGAAGACCGCCACGATCCCGTAGGTCGAGCTGGAATAGCCCACCCCCTGTTGCAGGAGCCGCTCGAGGCCCAAGATCAGCCCGATGTAGGCCGCGATGAGCGACCCCGTGAGGACCGAGTAGAACAGGCTGCGGACGAGCACGAACCGGATATCCAGGAGCCGGTACCGCAAGACGGCGTAGCCGGTGACGATGGCGCTGATCAAATTGAACGTGATATCCACCGGATAGTCGCGCAGCGAGGTGAGGTTGGTGGAGATGCCGATCACGATGAAGGAGGCGCCGGCGAGCACGTAGAAGAGCCGGTTGCGCCGTTCCGGGGAGGTCTCGCGGAAGAGGCTGCGGACCAGAACGAAGATCCGCAGCCGTAGAAGAAGTACCAGATCGGCCCGACGAGGAGGAGCCATCCGCTGTTGTAGACGGGGACCCAATACCCTCCGCGTCCCGATCACCACCTCGCGCCAGGTCAAGCCGAGGATCCCGACGACGAACATCAGCGCGCAGGACGCGTAGGCAGCCACCGACAGGACTCCGCGCCTGCCCTTCGTGAAGGCCCTGACGAAAGGGTAGAACAGGATGTTCGCCGTC
>CAWHFT010000172.1:0-5599 GCA_963828175.1 uncultured Spirochaetota bacterium | reverse complement strand
GTTATGTCCTCTACTGGTTGGTAGGTATTGCTGTAGTTGTTCACCGACAGGCCTTCGGACTGGTGGCGAGCATCGGGAAGCCTCTGCGAAGCCGCGGTCAGGCCGGTGTTCCAGTTCAGCGCCCAGGATTCGCCAGGTACGGGTTGCCGGTGCCGGCGCTATAGACGAACGGTGCATTGGGCGCGGCGTTGTACACGTCGTTGCCCTGCGTCCGCTGCCGCTTCGTCGAGGCCGACTGCTGATTGATTGGTTATGGAGCGGCCAAGGAGAAGTTCCCGTACTTGGTCCTGAAGATTTGTCGTTCAACGAAATGGCGCAAATCATGCCGGATGTCCTTGGCAAGCCGGTGCGCTTCGAAGAAATGTCGATCGAGGCTCTAAAGACCGGTCTTCTTGGACGCGGACGATCAGAGGCCATGACGAAGGCTGTGGTCGACATGATGGTAGCCATAAACGAAGGAATTTACAGCAACGAGTCAGGATTCCGGAATACAGCACCCCTACCAGCTTTCGTCAGTGGTGCGAGGAAGTCTTGAAACCCTCAGTCCTCAACTAGTAAAAAGCGGGAGGTATCAACATGCGTATTTTTGTGACCGGGCGACGGGATTCATCGGTTCGGCGCTCGTTCCGGAACTACTCGAGGCAGGGCACAGGGTTCTCGGCATGACGCGGTCGGAGAAAGGCGCGGAAGCGCTGGCCAAGGCTGGAGCGGACGTGCATCGCGGCTCTCTTGAAGATATCGAGAGCCTGAAGGCAGGAGCAGATCAGGCCGACGCCGTCATCCACTTAGCCTTCAATCACGACTTTTCGAGGTTCCAAGCCAATTGCGAGGAAGATCGCCGAGCGATTGCGGCGATGGGCGAGGCGCTCGCCGGTTCGGGACGGCCGTTCATTGGAACCTCGGGCGTTTTGACCCGAAATCCGATCCCCGGACAACCCTATGATGAAGACGATCCGAAGCCGGATGATGGATTCCCTCGGCTCTCTGAAATTGCGACCCTCGATTTAGCCGAGAAGGGAGTGCGCGGGATCGTGATGCGGCTGTCTCAGATCCACGATACGAAAAAGCAAGGGCTCGTACGCTTTTTGATCGGGACGGCTTTGGAAAAGAAGGTGTCGGCCTATGTTGGGGATGGCAGTAACCGATGGGCCGCCGCTCACGTGAGCGACACAGCGCGGCTCTATCGGCTCGCTCTTGAGAAGGGGGATGCCGGCTCGAAGTGGCACGCAGTCGGAGAGCAAGGAGTGACGGCTAAGGAAATTGCGGAGGCTCTCGGACGCCGCCTCGACCTACCCGTCGTCTCGATATCTCCGGAGGAGGCTCCGGCTCACTTCGGCTCGATAAGCCATTTCGTGACGCTCGACTCGCCAACCTCGAATGCGAAGACCCGAGAGCGGCTGGGCTGGGAGCCGACCGGACCTGGGCTCATCGACGATTTGAGTCATCTCGCGTTGTGATAACAAAGGGGATCATTATGCATGACAAACGCGTCGCCCTGGTCAGGAGTCCACCGGCATCAAGATCAACTTGGTGACTCCGGCCCACACCATGACGAACCTCAACGGATACATGGGCACGGAGTCTGTCGAGGATGGCTCACGCGAGGTGGTGCGCGTCGCGCTGCTGGGCCCGGATGGTCCGACAGGTACGTTCACATGCTGGGAAAACGAAACGATCCCGTGGTGATGGAGATTAACGTAATTGCGAGCTGATTCACCAAAAGTAATGCACGGGATTCCTGATGCGGCGGTCCTAGACGTCCGCGACCGCCGCCATCTCAGACGGCGAGAGCGGTCGCAAGCTCGAGGCCGCGACGTTCTCGGCGATCTGCTCGGGTCGCGAGGCGCCGGGTATTACGACCGAGACTTCATCGAACATCAGGATCCAGCGTAGCGCCCAGGCGGCCAGGGCCCCCTCCTTTGGTAGCAGGGCCTTCAGCTCCTCGACCGCGGCGAGCCCCGTTTTGTAATCGACGCCCGAGAACGTCTCGCCCTTGTCGAATTGCGCGCCTTGGCGGTTGTATGTGCGGTGATCGTCGGGACCGAAGGTCGTGCGCTCGGTATATCGTCCGGATAAAAGGCCCGAGGCAAGAGGCACCCTGACGATGACGCCGACGCCGCGCTTCGCGGCTTCTTTGAAGAAAAGCTCGGCCGGTCTCCGGCGGAACATATTGAAGATGATCTGGACTGTCGCGACGTTCGGGAAATTCGATGGCCTTGAGGGCCTCCTCGACCTTCTCGACGCTGACGCCGAGATTGAGGATCTTGCCTTCCTGCTTTAGTCGCGAGAAAAGCTCGAAGATCTGGGCCGATAATAGACTTCGGTCGGCGGGCAGTGGAGCTGGATGAGGTCCAGGCAATCGAGCCCCATCCGTCGGAGGCTGTCCTCGACGTAGAGCCTGAGAACCTCGGGCGTGTAGCCCGCTGAGACGTGGGGGTTGATCTTGCGGCCGCATTTGGTCGCCGCCCGCAGCTTGCCTCGGTGCGCCTTGAGCGCTCGTCCGACCGCCTTCTCGCTCTCGCCGTCCGAGTAGACGTCGGCGGTGTCGAGGAAGGTCACGCCCGCGTCGACCGCCGCTCCGATCGTACGGTCGGCCAGGCCCGAGTCGAAGCTCTGTCCCCAGCGGCCTCCGACCTGCCAGGTCCCGAGGCCGATCTCCGAGACGGAAAATCCCGTCGTCCCCAGCTTCCGCTCGCGCATGTCACCCTCCTATTCATTCAACGCCCAAGACTATTGTATGTCCGAAGCCCATGGGCATGAGAAGCCCCTATAATCGAGCGCCCGATGGCTGCTATAGTCCCCGGCATGCTCAGGCGAAACTATCATGGACTGATCAGGAAAGCCTTGGCCGAGGACCTCGGTTCCAAGGGCGACGTCACGAGCGCGGCATTGTTCCCCAGGCGGGAATCCGCGGTCTTCATCCTCCTATCCAAGGACGTGGGCATACTCTGCGGCCTCGAGGCGTTCGTCCATGTCTTCAAGCTCCTGGACGGCAGATCGCGCGTCGAGAGCGAGCGCAAGGACGGCGACGAGATCAAGCGCGGCGAGGTCGTGGCGCGGGTGCGCGCCGACCTGCGGGCGATCCTGGAGGGCGAGAGGACCGCCCTCAACATCCTCTCGCACCTATCCGGCGTGGCGACCAAGGCGAGGGCCTTCGCCGAGGCGGCCAAGGGCAAGCCGGCTATCCTCGATACCCGAAAAACCATACCCGGCCTCCGCGCCCTGCAGAAGTACGCGGTCGCCTGCGGCGGGGGCCGCAATCACCGCATGGGCCTCTACGACATGATCCTCATCAAGGACAACCACATCGACGCGGTCGGCGGAGTCGGGCGAGCCATCGAGATCGCTCGGGACAGGTGGCACAAGAAATTCAAGATCGAGGTCGAGACGAGGAACCTGAGCGAGGTCGAGGACGCGCTCGCCGCGGGCGCCGATCGCATCATGCTCGACAATATGGACGACGAGACGATGCGGCGCGCCGTAGCGCTCGTGGCGGGCAGGGCAGAGACCGAGGCCTCGGGGAATATCGGCCTCGACAGGCTCGCCGCCCTCGGCGACATAGGGGTCGACTTCGTCTCCGTCGGCGAGCTGACCCATAGCGTGCGGGCCCACGATTTTTCCTTGAAGCGGGAGGCGGGGTCGTGACGCCGCGAGCGGATGAGGCGGGCGCTGGTGCCGTCGGGCCCGCCGACGCCAGGCTCGTCGGTGAGATTTCCCGCCTTAAGCGCGAGCTCGGGCCTTCGGTGGTCGTGGCCGCCCACCATTACCAGAGGCCCGAGATCGTCGCCTTGGCGGACTATGTCGGCGACTCCTATAAGCTCGCGCTGGAGTCCAGTCGCGCCGGGGCCGAGTTCATCGTCATGGCAGGCGTACGATTCATGGCCGAGAGCGCGGCCATACTCGCCGGCGAGGGCGCGCAGGTGCTCATTCCCGACACCGCGGCAGGCTGCCCTATGGCCGACATGATCGACGGCACCGGCGCCCAGACCGCGCTCGACGCTATCGCGGCCGTCTGCGAGCTTCCGGTCGTCCCCGTGACCTACATGAACTCCTACGCCGAGGTAAAGAGCTTCACCGGCGCCGCCGGCGGATCCGTCTGCACGTCGAGCAACGCCCCGAGCGTGGTCTCGCATTATCTCGAGCGCGGCGCCGTGTTCTTCCTCCCCGACTTCAACCTCGGCAGGAATACCGCCGCGGCTCTGGGCATCCCCGAGAGCGAGGTCTTTACCATAGGCAAGGGCGGAAATCCAGGGCCTTGGCGACGATCCGACCAAAGGCCGCATCTTCCTCTGGGACGGCTTCTGTCACGTCCATACGCGTTTCACCGCCCGGGACATCGCCGCCGCGCGGACCGCCGCCCCCGATGTCCGAGTCATCGTCCATCCCGAATGCGCCCGGGCGGTGGTAGAGGCTGCCGATGCCTCGGGCTCGACCGAGGCGATCTACCGCGCGATAAAGGACTCGCCCCCGGGCTCTCGATGGGCCGTAGGCACGGAAGCGAGCTTCGTCGGCCGGATCGCCGCGGAGTTCCGCGACAGGGCCGTCGCTCCCCTTCGGGTCTCGACCTGCTTCAACATGGCCCGCATCACGCTCGAGCGCCTGGAGGCCTCGCTCGCGTCGATCGCAGCCTATCGCTCGAAGTCCGGCCCCCTCCTCCTTCCCATAGTCGTGAGCGAGGAGCACAGACGGAATGCGGCCGAGGCCCTTCGCGCGATGCTCGGCATCGTCGAGGCCGGCTCGTGAGGCGCTCCTTCGACGTCATCGTGGTAGGCACGGGGATAGCCGGATTCTCGGCCGCGATCCATTGCCGCGAGACCGGACTCGAGGTCGCCCTGCTCAGCAAATCGGAAAGGATCGAGGAGTCCAGCAGCTGCTACGCCCAGGGAGGCATCGTGGCGCGGCGAGAGGGCGACTCGGAGGAGAAGCTCGAGGAAGACATCCTGGCCGCCGGCTGCCGGCTCAACAATCGAAGCGCCGTGAGGCTCCTCGCCGAGGAGGGCCCGAGCCTCGTGTTCGATTTTCTGGTCGACAAGGTCGGCGTCGCCTTCAGCGCGGGCGAGGACGGCGAGCTCGACTACACCGAGGAGGCGGCGCATTCCGCGCGGCGTATTCTCCACTACCAGGACCGCACGGGCGACGCCATCGTCGCGGCCCTCGGCGCCTATTGCAGAAAGCTCGGCATCCCGGTCTTCGCCGCCCACACGGCCGTCGACCTCATCACGAACAACCACCACTCCGCGGACCCCCAGGAGCTCTACCGCGAGCGCGAGGTGCTGGGCGTCTACGTCCTCGACAACGAGCGGGGCGAGGTGGACACCTTCTTCGCCGAGTCCGTGATCCTGGCTACGGGCGGCATCGGGAACATCTACCAGTTCACGACCAATCCCGCCTGCGCGACGGGCGATGGCCTCTCCATGGCCTTCAGGGCGGGGGCGGACATAATCAACGCGGAGTTCGTCCAGTTCCATCCGACGGCCCTCTACCATAAGGATATCCGGCGCTTCCTCATCTCCGAGTCCCTGCGCGGCGAGGGCGCCAGGCTCATCGACAAGCAGGGGCGCAGCTTCATGCGCCGCTACTCCGAGCAGGAGGAGCTCGC
>CAWHFT010000171.1:0-17440 GCA_963828175.1 uncultured Spirochaetota bacterium | reverse complement strand
TTCTGATCCCTGATCCCTGACCCCTGATCCCTGTCTTCAAGCATCAACCGGTCGAGGCACCACAGGAACGCAGTGAGCGTCTTGCCGGTTCCAGTTGGAGCCGTGATCAGCGAGCTTTCGCCACGGGCAATCACCGGCCATCCCAGCCGCTGCGGCGCGGTGGGCGCGTCAAATACCGCACGGAACCACGCAGCCGTGACGGGATGAAAGACATCAAGCGGGTCTGCATCCGGACTTGCAGCAGCCGGGGTGGGGTGGGTGCCGGGATTGGGCGCGCGGGGAAACACGATCCTCTTTGCAGCATAGCGCGCCTGGCAGGCGAAGAGGAAGCGAATAAATGAGTTGAGTTTTCCTCAGACTCTGGCGCGCACCTTCACCCTATTCCCCACTCCCTGCTCCCTGTCTCACTCGTACGCCAACGCGTCGATCGGGTCTTTGCGTGCGGCCACCCAGGCTGGATAGATCGCGCCTACGATTGCGCCTGCAAACGCAATGAGTCCGCCGCGCAGAAGCCATCCGGCGGTGATCTCAAAGTGCTGCGTGGGGAAAAAATGCAGCAGCGAGCCGCGAACCACGTAAGTAAGAATGAAGCCGACGATGACGCCGGCGACAGCCAGCACCGAGCACTCGCGCAACAGCACCGCAACAATCGTGGACTTTGAAGCTCCCATCGATTTCAGTATCCCGATCTCGCGGGTGCGTTCGAGCACGGCCGTGTACATGGTTTGAAAAATCACCAGGAAGCCAACGATGACAGCGATACCGGTGACGGCTTCAAGAGACAGTTTGAAACCGGGAAGCTTGCTGGGCGTCATCTCGTTGAGCCAGCTGTCGATGGTCCAGAGCGTGTTCTTCTCAAAGCCCTCAGTGGCGTGAATTTCCTTAAGCACGATGTCGGCGTTAGCGGGATTGTCGCACTTTACGTAGATCAGCGACACCTTCTTGGGGGTGCCGATCATCTGCTGCATGGTGTCAAGCGGTATGAGCTTGCGGCCGCCTTTGCCGGGTTCCACAATGCCGGATATGGTGAAGGGTTGGTCGAGTATCTGGATTTTGTCGCCGACATGGTATTTATTGTTGGCAAACACGGTATCGACAATCACGTCGTTCGGCCCCTTAAAGGGGCCGCCCTCGATGAAGGTGAACGGCTTGAGGGCGTTGAAGCTCGCGTAGTCAATGCCATAGAGAATCTCGAGATTGCCACTGGTGTTGAGATGCGTGATGGCCGGAGAAACCCCGGTAACATGAGGTAGCGTGAGCAGGGCCTCGGCGTCGATCTGGGGCAGCGAAACCGCTCCCACACCATTGAACATGCTGGCATTCGATGGCATCACCATAATGTCGGCGCCAATGCCATTGGTGCGATCCTTCTGATCGTTGAGTATGCCCATGAAGAGGCCCACGATCGAAAGGATCATGACCACTTCAATGGCCACGGCAAGCACGCTGATGATGGAGCGGACAGGGCGATGAAGCAGGTTGGCGAAGATCAGCTTGTTCATGCTTTTGCGGGCAGGCGGCAGAAGCGCGCCAAAACCCTCTACAAGGTTAGCAGCCGGGGCCGCGAGGCACTTCTGCCGGCGCCCAACACTATTGCGGCCGCTCGCCGGCGAATCCAAAATGCCGATTCACTGGCCAGGCCAACACGCGCCCTTATGCACTCTTGTTCATTGGCCGCAGTTTGTTTTGACTCGGGCCGAAAACGGGGTTTATCGTGAAGAGGGAAATTCCTTGTAATTCCTGCTGGTTACGGATCGCGGATGGGGAGTTTTGGCGAAGACCTGCGCATGGAGCGGTTGGCCCGCGGCATTGCGCTTGAACAAATAACGGCGATCACCAAGATCAGCCAGCGGCACCTTCTCGCGCTGGAGCAGGAGCGGTTTCGCCTGCTTCCGGGCGGTATCCTGAGCAAGGGCATTGTGCGCGGATACGCTAACGCCCTGGGGCTCGACGAACACGACTGGACCGAGCGTTTTCTGAAGGCCTGCGACGCGGCGGGCCAGGCGGCGGAGGACGAACGCGGCTGGACGACCTTCGCATCGAACGTGGGCAAAGCCCGCATTATGCGCCACGACCAGGTTGAGCTGCGGCTGCGCTGGGTGGGCGCGCTGATCCTGGTTTTGGTGGTGCTCCTGGGCGGCTACCTGATCGTACGTTTCTACGGTGTGCGCGCCGGCTGGTGGACAAAGCTGCTGCCCACGCACGTCTTCACTTCGGCATACCAGGCAGTTGTGACGAAGATTACGCACACTGGCCCGCACGCAGGAAATTGAGCGGGGGCTGGCTCCCGGTTCAGCACCGTTCTGGGCCCTTTGAACCCCCATTCTCTACCATTCGCTAACTCATTTTGCCGCAGACTGGCCGGTCCAATTACCATGGAAAGAGGCACCGGCGTTCCCGCACCCTTTAAGAAAAGGCCAGGCACAAATCTGCGCAACCGAATGGCGGCAAAGACGGCGGAGGCCGCGGGTTTCAATCTGAAAGTCTGGCAGGCATCCCAAAGCCAACCTGCACAGCAAATCGATCTCACACATCCCTCTTGTGGGAAGGAGCTTAACTAAATTGAGCGACCGTTTCTTGTTTACCTCTGAATGCGTCACTGAAGGCCATCCCGACAAGATTGCCGCATGCCCGGCGCGTGCGGCGCGAAGGCAAGATTCCCGCGGTGGTCTATGGAGCGGGTAAAGATGCAATGCCGGTGAGTGTCGATCCTCGGCATGTGCTGCGCATTTTGCGCTCGGAGAGCGGACACAACTCGATTTTTGATCTTGCGCTGGATGGCAACGACAAGACCAAAGCCATGATCGTGGATTGGCAATATGAGCCGATCAAGGGCCATCTGCTGCACATCGATCTGAAGCGCATCGCCATGGATAAAGCGCTGCGGGTAAGCGTGCCCATCGTGCTGCAGGGCGTTCCGCTGGGAGTAAAGACGGAAGGCGGAATTCTGGAACAGATCCTGCGCGAGGTCGAGATTGAATGCTTGCCGGGCGATATTCCGGGGCACATTGATGTGGATGTGAGCGAGCTGACGTTTGGAAAAGTTCTGCGCGTATCGGATTTGCCGCACAGCGAAAAGCTGGAATTTTTGACCGACGCGAACCAGCCGGTGGCGCACGTGACCAGCGTGAAGGAAGAAGTTGTGGCTGCTCCGGAAGCGGTGGCGGCGGAAGCGGGAGCTGCTCCGGCTGAGCCCGAAGTTATCAAGAAGGGCAAGGCCGAGACTGAAGAAGAGGGCGAGGCTGCTGCGGAGAAGCCGGAGAAGAAGGCTGAGAAGAAGGAGAAGAAATAGCTTCGTGGCTAGAGAAGCCGAGCTGCGCTCGGCCGGACAGCCGAGGGCGACTGTCCCCACAAGGATCATCGCGGCTTTCTTCTTCTGGTTTGGGATGGTGGTGTGAAACTATCGTTGGGTGGCAAGTCGCCGCGCGCGACCAGGCCGATGAAGTCCTTCTCGACGCGGAGGAAGGTGCGGATCATGGACTTGAGGATGAGCATGTTCATCGAGGCCGAAAGCCCCTTGCCGGACACGTCGCCGATCACGATGAACCAGCGGTCCTGGGACAGCTTGACGAAGTCGATGAAGTCGCCCCCGAGGCTTCTCGCCGAGCGCGCGATCCAGGCGGCGTCGGACTTCGGGTGGTCGATGCGCTCCACCTTCTCGAGTGCAAAGCGGATGATCTGGTCCGAGAGGGCGACCTCGCGGTCCACGGTCGTCATGATGGACTCGCGGGCGATGTTCTTGAGGTAATAGGCGATGACGAAGAGCTTGCCGTAGATGGCCCTGAAAGTGTCGTAGTCGTAGGTGGTGTATTCGGCGCCCGTGCTCCTCGATCCGAGGGCGAACAGGCCCATGAGGCGGCGGCCCTCGAGGACGACGATGAGGGCCTCGGCCTTGAGGGACTCGAAGACCTCGAGCAGGGGATCCCGGAGCTCAGCGAACTCGGAGCTCGTCTGGATCTCCGACTTCAGGATGACGCTGCTGCTCGCGGTCTCGAGACGCTCGGTGAGCTTGGACGCCCGCTCGATCGTCGCGCGGCCGCCGGTGGGCGAATAGACCGTCCGCATGAAGCCCTGGTCGTCGTCTATGAGTACGGTGAAGTCCGTGAAGTCCAGGGCCTTGGCGAGGTGGCCGTAGACCTCGGCGAGGACGGCGTCTCGGCCTTGCGCGAGGTCCACGCCCGCGAGGTTCGACTCGAGCTTCTCGCGGTAGTCTCCGCGCGCGGAGAGCCGCTCGAAGAAGCGGGCGAAGAACAGCCGGGAGAGGAGCGAGGCGCCGATGAAGGTCGCGATGCCCCCGATGATGGTGATGATCGCCGAGCTGATTCGGCCGAGAGCCACGAAGAGCGCGACCGCCACCCCGGTCGGCAGACCGACGGCGAGGAGGAGGGCGCCGTAGCCTATGACCGTCCTGCCGATCGTCCGCCAGTCGAACAGCCGCGAGATCCGGAAGGCGTAGGTGAGGCCGCCCGCGAGGAGAAGGGCGCCGGCGGGGGCGAAGACGGTGCTCGGCCGCTTGGCCTGCCCGGTGGTGGCGAGGCCGGTGGAGACGAGCACGAGGGCCGCTCCCGCGAGGATGAAGGCCGCGGCGAGCGCCGAGCGCTGCCTCTGCACTCGGCTTTTGCCAGTCGTGGCTCGTATGCCGAATACCAGCGCCGCGAGGCCGGCAATGGCCGCGTCGCCGAACACGAAGAGGTTGTAGTTCTTGCCCTCGATGCGGAAGATCGTCGCCCACGGCCGATAGACGGAGATGATGTAGTCGAAGGTGAAGCCCGCGTCGTAAAAGGCGACTACGGCGAGTGGCAGCAGCAGGAACCATGCGAACCTCCGCGCGAGGTTCGAGAGGGGCGTCGGGAAGTTGAGGGCGAAAAGAAAGAGGAGGATGTGGGTCACGGCGATCAACGCGCCAGACGCCCGCTCCAGGGAGAGGGCGTCGCTCTGGCGGAAGCCTGGCCCGGTGAAGATGAACACGAGGCCCTGGGCGAGCGAGTAGGCGGCGAGAGCGGCCGTGATGGCCGCGACCGTCGCCCGGCCGGGCATGCCCGCGCCCCGGCGGATGACCAGGACGAAGAGGGCGATGAGGCCGGGCACCGAGATGAAGGCGAGTATCGTCAGTCCCATAGCCTGCCTACCTTGGCCGCGAGAATGGTGACATCGTCCTTGAGCGGTCTGTCCCCCACGAACGAATACAGCATCGCGCTGACGCTGGAGATGAAATCGGCCGCGTTCGACTTGGAGGCCTGGGACAGCGATCGCTCGAAGTACTCCGTCTCGCCCAGCCGCGCGCCCGACGCGTCCGACACCTCGGTGACGCCGTCGGAGGCGAGGAGGATGATCTCGTCAGTGCGGAGCGGCAGCTCCTCCACCACCACTTCCTCGATGGGCACGAGGCCGACGAGTCCCATCGTCGGCTCGAGCCTCACCACCTTTGGGCCGATGGCCGTCTGCGTGATCACTATAGGGTCGGCCATCGCGGCGTTGACGTAGCGGAGGGTTCGCTTGGCCGTGTCCACGAGGCCTATGAATATGACCGTGTACTTGTCGTCGAAGCCCATGTCCCTGACGGAGGCGTCGACGCCGCGGACGAGCCCCACGAGATCGGTCTTGTCGGCGGCGACGCGGATCGTGTTGACGATGATGCCCATGATCAAGGCGGCCGCGAGGCCCTTGCCGGAAACGTCGCCGACGACCAGGAGGGTCCGGTCCTCGTCCACCTGGATCGCGTCGTAATAATCGCCCGACACGTTCACCAAGGGCCTGTAGAAGACCGACAGGTCCAGCTTCTGCGGAATGGGCAGCTGCCGGGGCAGGAAGGACATCTGCGTCTCGGCTATGAGCTGCCACTCCTTGGATAGCGAGGCCACCTCGAAGAGGCTCGATATCGTGGTCACGCGGTCGAAGAAGATGCCCAGCTCGCCGGAGAGCGTCCGGAAGGCCTCGGGCTCGACGAGGGGAGAGAGGCGAGTGAGCACGAAGAGATGGTGGCCTTTGACGCAAACGAAAAAGCCGCGAGCGCCCCTGTTTTCCTCGGCGGGAGAGAAGTCCTCGGTGATGAAGCAGACGCCGTCGGGCCGCTCCTTGAAACGCTGAACCAGGAGATCGGAGACCTTCGGGTCGTTCGCGGCCGCGGAGGGGCTGCGGTAGACCACTTCCGAAGGGGAGACTTTCATGAGGATGACGCCCATGTCGGCCGGCTTCTCCAACCGCTCGCGCATGGCGTCCACCAAGTCGATGATGGTGAAGCAGACACCCAGACGCTCGGTGAATTCCATGATGATGCGCGTTTCCCGCCCGCGGAAGCTCAGGGAATAGGCCCTCCGCTCGAGGGCCGCCGCGCTGGCGTTCTTGATGGCGTAGAAGACGATGAAGGCCGCAGCCCCCAGGGCGACTGCGGCGCCGAAGCCGAGGCCCGGGGCGGCTACCAGCGGCACTATCAGGAAAGCTATGGAGGCCGCTCCCATAGTGCCCATCTCGACCAGACTGCGCGAAGTTCGATACGTCATCGGTTGGGGTACTCCAGATAGGTTATCGGCATCATTTGTACGCCCTTAGAGCCCCGCAGTCAATATTTTTCCGAGAGGGCTCGATTGACTATCGGTCGGGGGCGAGCAAAGCCGCTTCCACTTCGTCGATGAGCCGTTCCGGCGTCGAGGTGCCGGCGGAAATTCCGACGCTCGCGTAACCGCGGATTCTCCTCGGGAAGCTCGGCGGCCGTCTCGACGAGCCAGGCCGGCTTGCCGAGTTCCATGGCCGAAGAGGCGAGGCGGGTGGCGTTGGCCGAGTTGCGGCCCCCCACGACGATCACCGCCTCGACTTCGCCGGCCAGACGCGCGAGCGAGGCCAGCCGATCTTCGGTGCAGGGGCATATCGAGTCCACAACCTCGAGGATGGGAAAGCGCTCGGCGAGGACCGCGCGGATCGCCTCGTACTCTTTTTTCCTGATCGTCGTTTGGGCGATGAGGGCGAGGGGGACGGGCTTTCCCTCGCGAGCCGCTGCCGCGAGCGCCCCCGAGACGCAGGCCCACTCGGCTTCCTCGGGCCCGCCGATGACGATCGCGCCTGGCGCCTGAGCCGCGATGCCGACGACTTCGCCGTGCCCCGCGTCCCCGGCGATGACCACTCGCCAGCCCTTCGCGGCGTACGCGGCGGCCTTCCTCTGGCTGGCGAGGACGCGCGGGCACGTTGCGTCGACAATGCGCGCCCCCAGTGCGAGCAGCTTCGCCCTTTCGGCCGGCGGGACTCCGTGAGCTCTGATGACCAGCGTTCGGCCCGTCAGGTCCGGGGCGCAGCCCGACTCGACTTCGGCCTCGGACAGCTGGCGTACGCCTTTCGCCTCGAGCTCGGCCAGCGCCTGTGGATTGTGGATCAGGGGCCCGAGGGTGAATACGCCGCGGCCGGCTTCCCCTGCGGCCGCGACGAGGGCCAAGTCGACGGCGCGCTTCACGCCCATGCAGCGGCCCATCACCGATGCTCGCCGCACTATCATTCCAGCCCCCCGGCGATTTGTCGTCGAAGCGAGGCCGCGCGCAGCGGAGTGCCCTCGTCGACGCTCAGCTGGTAGCCGAGGCGGAAGCCGATCGCCTCGACGAGGGCCGAGCCGTCGAGCCGGGCGTATATCTCGCCGAAGGCCCGCGCGCTGCCGTAGGCCAAGCCCTGGGCGGCCGCGAGGTCGAGGGAAAGACGGGCGAAGCAGGAATCGAGGACCCCATTCTGGAAATAAACCCCGCGAAAACCGACGTCGACGAGCATTCGGTTGAAGTACAGATCGAGTACGTTCGTGTGAAGCGCCTGGTCGGCCAAGCGGTAGGCTAGCGTTCCTTCGATGAGAAGATCGGAGCTCCCGGTGTTTAAGGTCTCGTATTCCACGTAGGGGGGGCGGCGATCGGAAGCGAAAACTGCGCTCGTGGCATCGAGCTTGAGTATGGATGAGCTTGCCCAGGCGCCCCAGATATCGAGCCTGAGGGGTATGCGGTCGTAGGTCGCGACGAGTTGGGTCTCGGACTTATAGGTCAGCGACGCGAGATCCATGTCGTGATAGCTCAGGAGGTCGATGCCGCGCGATGTGCTGACGGCCACGCCGGGGATCCGCCCCTCCCATCCGACGAGGGCCGAGACGGTCGCGTTCCACCCTGAGTATGCCCAGGCATAGGGGCTGCCGCCCGCGCCGTCCCCGCGAGCCAGGGCGCTGCCGCCCAGGCCGAGCAGCGTCGCGCGAGGGTAGGGAGAGGCAGGGAGCCATAATGAGCATGCGAGCGCGGCTGAGCTCTGCCGTTCGGGCGGGCCCGAGGCCCCGTAGACGAGGTTGTCTCCCAGGCTCGTGGTGAACGTCACGGGCAGATCGTCGTTGACCCACTCGAGGCCGGTATCCGCGAAGGGATAAGCCGTATCGTAGCCCGCATCCAGAAGAACGGTGTTCACGGCCGCCGGGTCTTGGAAATAAAAGAGGCCGAAGGCGCGAAAGCTGCGGCCCAAATTGGCGATGTCGGGATATGGAACCCACATATTGAACGGGCTCGCGTAAGCCAAGGGGCGGTATGGCCCGACGATGGCGACAAATCCCGTCGCCGCGATGTTCGCGTCGCGCGCCGCGAGAGCGGGCGCCGGGTCGAAGCTCTCGAGGCTGAATGGCACCGAGCGCGTTCCGGCCGATGCCGCGTCTCCGGGGTAGCGGCAAATCTTGTCGCCTTCGGAGAAGCGGCCTAGGTAGAAGACTCTGCCGCCCGCGACGCGTGGCCAGAGCACGCCGCCGGAATAATCGGTCGTTTCTACGCGAAGCTCCTCCCCATCGAAGACGCCGAGCTTGTAGAGCCTGTCGTCCGAGTCGAAGTTGAAGTAAATCCTGCCCCCCGAGGCAGAAAGCTGCCGGACGTAGGTGAGGAACCCTGCTTCCGCGCCAGTGGGTCTGACGAGCGAGAGTCTGCCCGAATCGACGTCGAGTACGCCGATGCTCCTTCTGCCGCCGATCGCGACGATGAGGGCGATACGCGACTCGTCGAGAACCGTGGGAGAGGAATACATGACCTCCTCCGAGCCCGGAAGCAGGACCCTCGAGCCCGCCTTGGAGACGAAGACTAGGTCGGTGTTGTGGAGGTTCGACACGATGCCGACGATGCCGTCGCGGAAGAAGCGCGCCTCGCGCATGTCGGGTACGCTGGTCTCGGGAAGGAAGCGCCTCGAGGCGAGGCCGTAGAAGACGGTCTCGGCGCGGACGCGGCCGTCGGGCAGGTAAACGGCCCTCGAGACGAGGAGTTGACCGGTCCGAGCGTCGGCATCGCGAGCGTCGCTGATGGCCCATGATGCATCCGCGTCGAAAAGGACCGAGCTCTTGAGGGTCGCGGCGTCCATCTTCATGGCCCGGTTCGAGCGGGCGTCCACCCAATAGAGATCTTTGTCGTCTCCCGCGATGCCGCCGGGCATCCAGGCCAAGTCCTTCGGTCCGAGAATTTCCGGCGGATCGACGACGCCCGGCAGGGCGATCGAGTTGCGGAAATCGGCCCACGCTTTCAAGAAAGGGATGCCGTAGGTCGTATGGAAGGCCTTATAGAAACTGACGTCGTAGGGATCGAGGGAAGTCGGCACGATCAGATTTCCCATCGCCGTCCAGAGCTCGGCGTATTTGTCCATCCCATAGGTCTTCTGTATATAAGCGTTGAATAGCCCGCCATAGTAATAGAAGATATCGCCGTAAGGGTACTCGTCGTAAATCCCCGAGGCCTCGATGGGCGACTTGAAGCGGTTTTCCAGGATGTCCTGGCGGACTTGCTCTTTTATGAGGGGATCGTTGGCGCGGCCGCCCATCTCATCGTCGCTTTCGAAGCTCACCGCCACGCCCTCGACCATGAACTCGGGCTCGTTGAGCAGACCCGGGAGAACCCAGGAGCCGAAAATGCCCGAGAAGAAGGAAGCCCACGGCGCCCTGATCTGGAGCGATACCGCATGGGTGAGCTCGTGGAGGAAGAGGTTGCGGAAGTTGTCCTTGAACGACGTCCAGCCCAGGTCGAGCGCGCTGTCGATGAGGACTATATGCATGTAGGGGAAGGGGTTCGTGGAGCCGTTGAATATGCCGATATCGGGAGTGATGACCACGGGCACGCGCGCGGGCAATCGAGCCTGGATTTTACCGAGACTTCCGCATAGACCGATTCGGCCATCGTTGAGAGGCGAAGGGCGCTGGGTCGGGAGCGCTCCGGGAAGATTATGTCGAAATGCTCGGTCTTGATGACGAAGAGCTTGGTACCCGGGGCGAATACCGGGCCCGCCGACGCCGAAAAGGATCCGACGAAGAGGAGACAGGCCAAGGCCAGGCGGAGGCAGCTTTTCATCAGCCGAATAATATGAGCACATTCATTTTTATGCAAACGAATTGAATATGCCTCCGAGCTTGCCGCTGCCTGAGCTTCGCGCATATAGTTGGATTTCGGTAAGGGGTAGCGAATGAGCAGGAAGACCATCGTCGTCGCCTTGGGCGGCAACGCGATCATAGAAGAAGGCAGCGAAGGCACGATGGCCCAGCAGTTCGCGAACACGCGAAAGAGCATGGAGGCCATCGTCGGCCTCATACGCGAGGGGCATCGAGTCGTGCTCTCGCACGGCAACGGCCCGCAAGCGGGCGTCCACCTCATCCGCCACGAGGCGGCTTCGGGCCAGGTGCCGCCTTCCCCTCTCAACGTGATCGTCGCCGACACGCAGGGCTCCATGGGCTACATGATCGCGCAGTGCCTCGCCAACGCCCTCATCGCCGCCGGGATCGAGAAGAGACGTGGTCACGGTCATCACCCAGGTGGTCGTCGACCCCGACGACCCCTCGATGTCGAACCCCACGAAGTACGTCGGGCCTTTCTACAAGGCCGAGCAGGTCGAGAAGCTCCGCGCCCGCGGCTGGAACATCAAGGAAGACCCTGGACGGGGATTCCGCCGGGTCGTGGCCTCCCCCATGCCGCTCGACGTCGTCGAGAAGGGGACGATCAAGGACCTCATCGACGACGGCAAGGTCGTCATCGCGGCCGGCGGCGGCGGCGTGCCGGTCATGAGGATGGCTGACGGGACCCTCGCTGGCGTGGACGCGGTCATCGACAAGGACCGCGCCTCGGCCCTGCTGGCCAACCTGATCGGGGCCGACGAGCTCTGTATCCTGACGGGAGTCGAGAAGGTCGCGATCAATTACAAGAAGGCGGACCAGCGCTATTTCGATACCCTGACCGTCGCCGAATGCGAGCGATACCTCGCCCAGGGGCAGTTTCCCAAGGGTTCCATGGGCCCCAAGATCGAGGCCGCCTGCGATTTCGTCCGCCGCGGCGGCACCAAAGTGATCATCACCAGCATGGAGATGGCGGTCGCGGCGATAGACGGTACGGCCGGCACGATAATTACCGCATGACGAACGGCTGAACGAAAGGACAACACCGGTAGCGGAGACCACGAGAAAACGGAGCCGAAAGCCGGGCAAAGTTCCTCGAAGATTGTTGCGACTGTTGGAAGTTCTGTATCGGCTTGGAAATTGCCTGTTTGGAAGAGGGGGCGCGGGGCGAGAAACCTTTTGAAAGGTTTCGCCCCCGCCCGATTCTGGAATCTACAATCTTCGAGGAACTACCGATTTCTTCAATCAATTCAAAGCGTCTCCGTGCTCTCAGTGTGCTCCGTGTTCTCCGTGTAACCTCGAACGGCCGTTTGCCGCGGCCTAAACTTGACGGTCTCTCCGCAATCATGCTACCTTTCCGCGAATCTTCCCTTAAGGAAACCACATGAACAAGCTTTTGTCCGGGCTCTCCCTGCTCCAGGCCGGCCCAGCAGCAACCGGGAACTCCGGGTCTATGGTCATGACCCTCGTTACCTTCGGTGCTGTCTTCGTCATCTTCTACTTCCTCATCATCAGGCCCCAGAACAGGAAGCAGAAGGAAACCCAGAAAATGATCGCGGCGGTCAAGAAAGGCGACAGGGTCGTCACGGCCGGCGGAGTCCACGCAACCGTCTACACCGTAAAGGAAAAGACCGTCATCCTCAAAGTCGATGAGAACACCAAGATGGAATTCTCCAAGTCGGCCATCGCAGGGGTCGAGCCCAAGGGCGGCGACGAGAAGTCCGAGGCAGTTTCCGAGATCGCCGAGGAAAAGAAGTAGAAGTTCTCTCTAGCTAGCAAAGGGTCGGCTGGAGCCCTCGCCTTGGGCGATGCGTTCTGGTCCGGCCCCATTTCCTCATCTGGAGCGACCGGAATGAGCAAGTTTCAAAGGTTACTGATCGTTTTAGGGGTTATCGCGGTCTCCTTCGCCTTCCTCTGGCCGACGATCAATTGGTATTGGCTTACGCCGAAGGCCGATCAGGCCCTTGCCGTCGGCTCTCGCGAGCAGATCCGCGAATACGCGCGCAGTATGGCGATTTCGGACCTCAACGTCCTCAAGGCGAGCGCGAGCTCGAACGACGAAGGGAAGATGGACATCCAGAAGTTCGCGGTGGATATCCAGGCCGCCTCGACCGCCTACAAGACCGCCCGCAAGCCTCTTCCCGCTTCCTGGACGGCCAAATCCGCCCTCGCGGCCTTCGTCAGCGAAAAGGCGGCCTACGACGCGGTCGAGGGCATCTATCGAACCCGCGTGCTGAACCTCAAGGCCCAGCAGAAGAAGGCGGTCAAGCTCGGCCTCGATCTCTCCGGCGGCATGAGCGCCGTCATCCAGGCCGACCTCGACGCCCTCGCCAAGAAGAGCGGCCATGCGCTCTCGGCGGCCGAGAAAGCCGACGCGATGAAACGGGCGATAGAGAGCCTCAACTCGCGCATCGACAAGTTCGGCCTCACCGAGCCCACGATCCGGCAGCAGGGCGACGACCAGATCTACATCGAGGTCCCCGGCGCCGCCGACCCGGAGAACATCAACTCGATCCTCATGGGCAAGGGCAACCTCGGCTTCTACATGGTCGACGACGACGCGACCGCGAAGCTCGCGACCTACCTCGAGTCCAACCCGCTCGGCGTCGACGAAAAGACGATGACCGTGGCGGACAAGACGATCGTTCCCGCGGGCTACTCCATCCGTAAGTTCTACAAAAAGGATTCCTACGGGCTCGACGAGTTCACCGGCCGGTACATGATCGTCAACCAGACGCCCGGCCTCGACGGCACGCACATCACGAATGCGACCACCTCGGCGGATCAGATCACCGGCCAGCCCGAGACCAACTTCCAGCTCGACAAGGACGGCGGCGAAATATTCTACAAGATGACGTCGGCTAACGTCGGGAAGACCATGGCCGTCGTCCTCGACGACAAGGTGAAGGCCGGCGCGAGAATATCCGAGCCGATCCGCGACTCCGTGCGCATGACGGGATTCAGCGCGGACGAGGCCGCCAACCTGGCCTTGGTCCTGCGCACGGCCGCCCTGCCGGTCGAGATGTCGCCGGTAAATACCCAGGCGATCGGCGCCTCGCTCGGAGAGGATACCGTCCGCTCGGGCGTGTACGCCATCACGATCGGCTTCGCCCTCGTCATACTCTTCATGTTCGCCTACTACAAGGGCTCGGGCCTCAATGCCGCGGTCGCCCAGATCGTCAACCTCATCATCATGGTGGGCATCCTTTCGGCCTTCGGGCTCACCCTTTCCCTGGCCTCGATCGCCGGCTTCGTGCTCACGATAGGCATGTCGGTAGACGCGAACGTCCTTGTCTTCGAGCGCATGAAGGAAGAGCTCCGCGAGGGCAAGGGCCGGATCGCCTCGATCCGCGCCGGCTTCAACAAGGCCTTTTGGACGATCATGGACTCGAACATCACGACCCTGATCGCGGCGCTCTTCCTGGCCCAGCTCGGATCCGGCCCCATTCAGGGCTTCGCGATCTCGCTCTCGATCGGTTGCATCAGCTCGCTCTTTACGGCCCTCTTCGTCTCCCACCTCATCTTCGATTTCGAGACGGACGTCCTCAAGGCGAAGCACGTGAGCATCTCCTGGAGGGTCAAATGACGAAGGTCATCAACTTCGATAAGAGCTTCAAGATAACCGTTCCGATCTCCCTCGCGATCATCATCGCGGGCCTCATCGGGGTCGCCATCCTGGGGTTCAACAACGGCGTCGACTTCCAGGCGGGCCTCAATTCATCGATCCAATTCGTCCCGCCATCGATGGACGTGAGCTTCAAGGGCGACGGCACGATGACGCTGGCGGTCTCCAAGATGGACGCCACCTTCATCTCGCGCAGTCCCTCCGGCGAGTCCAAGTCCTTCACGTACACCTTCGCCCAGTACCCGACCCTCCAAGTCCTGTCCGAGGCGTTCAAGGCAGTGCCCGGAGTTTCCGTCGCGCTCAAGGCGGACGGCACTGTCGGTTCCGAGCTCCTGCTCGGCGCCTCGCAGACGGATGCCCAACTGGGGGAGATACCCGCCGTGCTTCATTACGCGGCACAGGGCTCCTCGGCGATCCCTGCGAGCATCGAGAGTATACGAGCGGCCCTCAAGTCGTTCGGCGACGTCTCTATCCAACGACTGGGAACAGACGCGGACCATCAATTCGCCATTCGCCTCCAAGATTCGGGCAAGGACCCGGAGTTCTCCAAGACCATAATCCCTAGATTGACCGCCGAGCTCGGAAAGGCATTCGGCGCCGAGAATGTCCTGGTCAACAAGTCCGACTTCGTTGGTGCCCGATTTTCCAAGAATCTCGCGACCCAAGCCGTCTGGCTCACGCTGGGGACTTTCATCCTCATCATGATCTACTGCTCCTTCAGGTTCCAGCCGGCCTACGCGGTCGGCGCGGTGCTTTCGGTCGTGCACGACGCCCTCATCATGGTCGCCTTCATCGTCTTCACGAGGATGGAGTTCAACACCTCGAGCATCGCGGCCATCCTCACGATAGTCGGCTACTCGATAAACGACACGATAGTCATCTACGATCGAATACGCGAGAAGGTGAAGTTCTCCCCCAACGCCCCCTTCCGAGAGAACATGAACCGCGGCGTCACCGAGACTTTGAGCAGGACCTTCATCACGGTACTGACCGTGCTTCTCGCCGCAGTCTCGCTCTTCATCTTCACGAGCGGCAACATCAAGGACTTCTCGCTGGCGATCATCGTGGGCCTCATCAGCGGCACCTACTCCTCGGTCTTCATCGCCTCCGCTTTCGTCGATTGGGCAAAGACCGTGGAAGCCAAGAACCTCGTGAAGAAGCAGGCCGAGCAGGCCCACGTCGCGGCCACTGCCAAGGCCGCCCTCGTTGCAGCGAATCCGCCCAAGGCCGCCAAGGCTCCCAAGGCCGTCAAGCGTTAGCCCGCAACGAGCGGCCGCCTCTTCGGCCTTGATGGCCGGGGCGGCCGCTTCGTTCATTCGTCAAATGGAGTAATCAAGGTCCAGGCCTTGATACATCTCCTGGGAGGGCTCGCTCGAGCTGGGCTTGCCTACGACCTTCGCGGGCACTCCCGCGACGGTCACGTGAGGCGGCACGTCATCGAGGACGACGGAGCCCGCGGCGACCTTGGACCCCGTCCCCACCCTGACGTTGCCTAGGACGATCGCCCCCGCCCCCAGAAGCACACCCGAGGATATCTTGGGATGCCGGTCCCCGAGCTCTTTGCCCGTCCCTCCGAGAGTCACTCCGTGCAGCATCGAGACGTCGTCCCCGACGACGGCGGTTTCCCCTATGACTACGCCCATGCCGTGATCGATGAGAATGCCTTTCCCCAGGCGTGCGGCGGGGTGGATATCGATGTCGAACACCATCGAGACGCGGTTCTGAAGATAATAGGCCAAAGCCTGCCTGCCGCTTTCCCACAGCATATGGGCGACGCGGTACGACTGCAGCGCATGGAAGCCTTTGAAATTCAGGAAAGGCTGCGCATAGCCGCGCGCGGCCGGGTCTCGCGTCACGACGGCGACGAGGTCCATCCTGATCGCCTTCCGGATCTCGCTCGAGCCGGCGAAGGCCTCGTCGATGAGCTCCCTCGTCGACATGGCCGAAAGGTAGGCCGTGGCGAGCTTCTCGGCGAGGAGATAGGAAAGGGAGTCCTCGAGGCTCGCGTGGCTGAGCACGGTGGCGTGAAGATAGCTCGCGAGCATCGTTTCGGAGACGGAAACGGCCTCGACTTCTTTGCGGAGGGTGAGCCAGATATCGTCGACTCGAGAATTTGCCTGCGTCATATATCGACGATAGTCATTCTCCGCTGCCCGTGTCCAGAAGGACGGGGCTTGCCAAGCGCATCGCTAAATGGCTATATTCCCCGGACAAGTGATTAAATTTATGTGCTCGCCTCCAGCGAGCGACAGCATGGCGCCGTCCGATTGTAATCGGGCGGCGAGAGGTAAAAATTGTAGTATTCGCTATCGCGAATGGCGCCGTACCCAAGTGGGAAGGGAGAGGTCTGCAAAACCTTTATGAGTCGGTCCGACTCCGACCGGCGCCTCGAACGAGAAATGGGCTGCCCCAAAAGGGCAGCCCATTCATTTGTGTGATGCCACCCCATGCGGGTGGCTTCCGTTTATCTGAAAGAGGTCGGGACTTCCGCGATCCCGCCGAGGATCGCGCGCGTCAGCTCTCCGACAGGATCGGCGGACAGGCCTACTTCGGTGCCCGCGAGAAGGGCCAGATAATAGAGGAACAGCGGCCCCGCGATGACGCCGCAGGCTGTGTCGACGCTCAGGTCGGCGAGCAGCTCGCCGCGGCTGCGGGAGTCATCGCGGGGCCGACCTCCAGGCCCAGGACGACTACGACTAGGAAGGAAAAAGTCTTGATCCCGAGCGTGGAGACGCTCGCGTCAACCGTGCGTCGGGCAACGTGCTTGAGGAGCCTGAAGACTAAACCCGCGACAAGGACCGCGGCCGTTATCTTGACTGGCTCAAGAAGGCCCTCAAGGCCAAGGGGCCAAGACCATTGCCGCGTAACGGAGACGGCGAGGAGGCCATGGCGAAGAGAAAGAGCTCAAGGTTCTCCTCGGCCTTTTTCACGAGGAAGGGCGCAAATAGAACGAGGGTAAGGATGGCGAAGAGGGCGGCGATGGTGACCATGTTCTTTCTCCGGCTTCGAGGATGGATGCGAGCAATCCGGGGTTGGCGTGGACGAAATCGGAGAAGGCCACGGGCTCGAGAGGCGTGAGCGGGGGAAAATTCGAGGGCGCGCGCAGCGTCAGTTCCATCCAATCGGTGTCGTGCCATGCTCCGAGCTTGAAGGCAGTGTTCGAGAAGCGGCATAAAGGCGTGAAGCCCAACTTTTCGTGGAGCGCCATACCGGCGCGGTTGGGCGGTGTAACGACGGCGTAAACCTTGACGTAGCCGAGCTCCCAAAGGAGCTTGAGAAGCGCTGCTAGCAGTCGGCTACCCAGGCCCCGGCCCCGCGCGTCCTCCCGGAGATAGATCGAATCCTGAAGGGACCAACGGAAGGCAGGCTTGCTTCCATAACGCGTCGCGTAAGCGTAGCCAAGTACCTCCTCGTCCTCCTCCGCTACGAGGAAGGGTAGCACTGCGCCGAGCTTCGCTATC
>CAWHFT010000170.1:0-6014 GCA_963828175.1 uncultured Spirochaetota bacterium | reverse complement strand
AGCTAGAAAATCATCTTGTCGAGCTTCTTGTCGTCCTTCTTCCAGTCAGGGTCGACGCGTACGGACAGTTTTAGCTTTACGTCGTAATCGAAGATCTCGGCGAGTTCCGCCTCCGCCTCCTCCCGGATACGCTTGATCATGGAGCCGCCCTTGCCGATTAAGATGCCTTTCTGTGACTCGCGCTCGACTACAAGGTCGTATGACGCGTGGAGGGCTCCGCCCGGCGCTTGCGACAAATCCTCGTAGGAGACGTAGACGGCGTGTGGCAGCTCGTCGCGCATGTGGAGGAAGATTTTCTCGCGGATGATCTCGGCGATGCGGAAGACCGGCTCTTGATCGGTATAGTATTCTTCTGGATACCAGGCGGGACCTTCCGGTGCGCGGTCGAAAAGAGCCGCCAATAGCTCGTCGAGGCCTGAGCCCTGCAGCGCGGAAACCTCGAAGACCTTGGCTTTGGGGAACTTCTCGGTGATGAAAAAGAGAGCCGCGTCGAGATTCGCCTCGGGAGAGTCGATCTTGTTAATCGCGGCGACGAGCTTGTCAGCGACATGGACGAGCGCCGCGGCTATCGCCTCTTCCTCGGGGCCGGGCTTTCTCGTCGCGTCGACGAGGTAGAGGACGATATCCGCGTCGGCGAAGGCCTCGGTGGAAACTTCCCGGAGCCTGAGGTTGATCTTTTTCTCCGAAATGTGGTATCCGGGCGTATCGAGGAAGACTATCTGCCCCTGGCTTTTATTGACGATGCCCCTGACCGTGTTTCGGGTCGTCTGAGGCACCGGGGACACGATAGAGACCTTTTCGCCGCAAAAGGCGTTGACGAGAGTTGATTTCCCTGCGGAGGGCCGGCCGGCGATTGCTACGAAGGCTGACTTGGGCATGGGGTCCTTTAGGAAAAATAAGTGGACGGAGGCTCGAGGCCGGTCCAGAGCGCGAATTGCGCCGCCGATTGGTAGCGGAGCATCTTCCACCCGTTCGTTATCCTGCAACCCGCCGCAGCTGCGCGTTCGAGCAGAAGGCTGCGTTCCGGGCGGTAGATGAGATCGAAGACGAATTCGCGGCCGGAAAAATCGAACCAGTCGAGCGGGTCGCCTTGGCGTTCGCCGTCCATCCCGACGCTCGTCGCCTGAATGACGAGATCGGAGTGGCTGGAGACGAGGTCGGTGGAATGCTCCGTGCATGGGCCATAGCCGAAGCCGTAACGCTGCGACAACACGCGTGCCTTTGAGACAGTCCGGTTCAGGATGACGGTCCGTACGCCGAGCCGCGAGAGGACATGGGCGATCGCTTTCGCAACTCCGCCCGCACCGACGAGGGTGGCCTTGAGGCCGCGCGGCTTGTCGCCGCCCAGGAATTCGAACAGCGCGCGCTCGAAGCCCTGGGCGTCGGTGTTGTAGCCGGTCCATCCGCCGTCCTCTCTTACGAGAGTATTGCAGGCGCCGATATCGTCGACCTCGGGTGACCTACGAGAAAGGAAAGGCAGCAGCGATTCCTTGAGTGGCACAGTGACGGCAGCCCCGCAAGCTCCCGTAGCCTCGAGGGCCACGAGGAAGGTTGCCGCTTCTCCCGCGGGAATCGGTACGTAGACCGAATTGATGCCCACGGCCCTGAACGCGCCGTTGTGGAGAGTGGGCGTCTTCGACGAGAGGACGTTTATGCCGCCGCCCAGAGCGTATATGGTCGTATCGCGGTCCAGCTCGCGGAAGCGGTAGGTCTCCTCCAAGGCGGTGGGATCGAGATGGCCGGGAGCTGCCACCGGCAAGCCAGCCCGGATCGCGCTCGTATAGGCGATGTAGCATCCTATGCGCTCGGAGAGGATGCGGCTGGGCATGCCGAACTCTCCCATGCCGACGATGATGCGATCGCCAGCCGGCAACGACGATGCCCAGGTGAAAAGCCTAGCAAAGTCGGCTGCCCCGCGAGGCGTGACCGCCAGTTTAGGAATCTCGTCGGGTTCGGCGGCGAGTTCCGTCCATGCCGCGTTCAGGTCGGTGGGCATATCAGAAATATGATGGCGAGAACGGATGATCCTGGTACCGAAAGTGTGACAAGCCTCTTCAACAGAGGGCACGCGGAAATCGCTCTCGAGATCGACGTAGGCGTAGTTCGCGCTCTGATCGGGCCTAGCGTAAGCGATGGCCTTGGCGAGCATGACGAGGCGCTGACCCTCGCCGTCGACGAAACCGCCACCGTCGCATTTCCGGCGCACGGCGAGAATGCAGGGCAGGCTCGCGAGCACCGGAAAATCGCGGATGGCGAAGGCCTCGGAAGGGTCGAGCAAATCGGCGCGAAGTTCAGCGATGTCTATTTTGCCGCGATAACGATCGAGCACCGCCAGGTTTTCGGCGATAGTCTTGGCCGTCAGCGACAGGCAAACGAGGGGCATGCGTCCTCCTAGAAATCCGCTCTGTAGAGGTAGGCTTCCACGATCTTGTTCTCTTGAATGGCGAGCCTCAGTCTGACTGGATAGGATTTATACGGCATACGGTACAAGAAATAGGAGGGGCCGCTCTCGAAAGGCTGGCCCAGGATCGACAGAGCCTTATCCGAGCCGTCGCCGAGGAAGAGACCGTAGATCGAGCCCGAATAAGGTTTCGTGAAACGCAGCTGCCAGACTCTGTCACCGAAGACGAATAAAGTATAGCCTTTCGGATAGAGGAAAGCCACGTCATCTTGCCATGCCGCCTCTCCGCGGACAGCGCCGACCGAAGAGGGAGCCCCAAAACGGGAAAAGGAGTCGGCAAGCGTCAGGCCGAGGAGGGACGCCGGGTCGTCGTCGAGGATCGAGGGCGCTACCGGCGTCGTGGTTCCTTCGGGGACGCTCGGGGCCTCGGTCCCCGGGGGGATTCCCGACACCGCGTGGTCCTCGGCGCGCAGCTGCGGGGAAAGCGCCGAAGCGAGCATCACACAGGATACGAGGCAATACATCAACGCTGAGGGTCGTACCATACGGAATCGACTCTACAGGATGCCGCCCTGGCTGTCCATGAGCGCTTGCCGCGCGGACGGCTTTCGTAGAGAATAGGGAAAATTCGCAGCAAGGAGATTTACGTGCCAAGCGAAAATGTCGCGAACCGGCTACCTTCGGATGCCCTGGATGCTTTTCTCGACGGCATACTAGCCGAGCTTCGCGATCCCGCGGACCCGATCGCCCTGAACGAGATCAGGGCGGCCTTCCGAAAGAGGGTCCCTTTCAATCTTCGCTCCTATGCGGCGGCGGCGCTCATCCTCAGAGCCGCGGGTCTTTCGCGCGCGCCCGGTCGTCCCCTGGCCAAGGAGGCGCTCGCCTCGGCCGCAAAGGATCAGCAGAGAGTACCGAAGGAGGCGAAGGCCTCCGATCGCTCGGTGCGAGGCGCGAAACAAGCGCGTGCGAAGGCCGAAGGCAATGCTAAAAATCAGGCGCGTGCGTCCGAGACTGATCGGGCGGCGCAGCCTTCGCGTCCTCGTTTCGTCGGCGAAGGAGTGACGCTGTTCTTCTCCATGGGTAAGCGCCAGCGTCTGTACCCGAGGATCCTGATTGATCTTCTGATCGACGTCGGAGGGCTCGAGCCCGATTCCATCGGGGAGGTCCGTGCCTTCGACAACTATTCCTTCGCCGATCTCGATCCTCAGAAATCGGCAGCGGCAATCGCGGCCCTGGATGGCTACGAGTTCAGGGGCCGAAAGCTCTCGGTCGGACCCGCTAAGAAGCGTGACGGGCAGGCTGTGGCCGATTAGCTAGAAGAGCCAACGCCAGATCAGGAAGGCCAGGACAAAGTTGACGATGATTGCCAGGCCGAATGAGAGGCTCGCGGCTCCCGCATAGAAAGTCGCTCTGCGTTCCACGCGATGTGCGAGTGTTTCGGGGTCGCCCTGCACGACGAAGACCGGCGCGTCGCTTCCCTCGGAGGCGGCGGGGCCAAACAGAGTGAGTACCTGCGGCTCCGATTCGTCTTTGGGTAGGCCGATCCACGTCGCGCCCTCAGGAGGGAGCTCACCTTCGGCGAGTGTCCTCCGCTCCCCTGAATAGCGCAACGGGAGCCGAATCAGGTCCCTAAGGGTACGCGAGGCCAGGGCGCTGCGCCAAAGCTTGAAGTAGGCGAAAAAAAGAATTAGGCCAGGAGGCGCGAAGGGCAGGACTGGGGCGGCGCCTGCCAGGAAGATCAGAGTCCGCACACTGGAAAATAGCGAGCCGTTAAGCAATAGAAGTATGCCGCTGATCACAGCAAGGCCGAGCGCCAGCGAGATGCGCGTAGGCAGGTTCCAGTACTCATTCGGGGCGCGACCGCCGGCCACGAGCCGTGACAGGAGATCGGCGTCGACGCCTTCATAACAAACCGCGATGAGGCTGTCATCAGGGGAGTCAATAAAGACAGGTCGGCCCCTCTGGATCGCGAGGTGACCCGCCACGAAGATACTCGTTCCCTCGACCAACGAGGAGACCGAGCGCCACCTGAGTCGCGTGATCGAGCCTGCCTCCACGAGCGCCTCGTCGTTGCCGGCCGAGGCAACGTAAAGGGGAGCGCGCGATAAGTCCACGAGGGCGCTGACTTGTTTCCCGCGGAGCCAGATCCTGTCCAACCCCTCGATCGCCTCGATTGTCCCGTTCAGTCGAAAACGACCGACATCGGTGCGGCCCTCGCGCTCGGCAGCGGCCAGGTCGGAGTAGCGGAGCACCGGAGCTTTGCTCAGCTGGATCACTCGCTCCCGAAATCGTCTCCATTGATTTCGGAGCATGAATGCGCCGCCGATCGGGATGAGGAGATAGAAGACGATGGCCGCCGCGAAGGCGGCGTAGAGCGGAAGGAGCACCGCTTGCGGCCCCCGTGCAATAAGGCTAGAGTCACACTACCATGCTGGAAAGGTTGACGGTAGGACCCATCGCCGAAAACACCTACGTCATCGCGGAGGGCTCGTGTTGCATTCTCGTGGATCCGGGCGGAGAAGCGAGACGGCTCCTGTCCTTCCTGGATTCGCGGGCACTGGTTCCCTCCATGATCGTCGCGACGCACGGCCATCTCGACCACACAGCCGCCATCCCCGAGCTTCTGTCGGCCTGGGGCGCCCGCGGAATCGATGTGCCCCTCGCGGTCCACGCGGAAGATTCCGCTTATTTCGGCCCAGCGAGCGAGGCGACCAACAAGAAGCTTTTCGCTTCGATCGGCGCTCTCGGGTTCTTCAATGCCTACTGGAGGCCGATCCCTTCCCCGCAGCTGCTGCTCTCCGATGGAGATCTGCTTCCCTGCGCTTTTTTTCGGGTAATCCATACCCCGGGCCATTCACGGGGTTCGATCTGCCTTTATGATTCGTCCAGCTCGATCCTCGTCTCGGGAGACACCCTCTTCCACGACGGAAGAGGGCGCAGCGACGGTCCTGATGCGGACGATACTGCGCTCCGCGCCAGCCTCAAGCGGCTGTTCGAGCTGCCGCCGTCGACGAGGGTCTTTCCGGGGCACGGTGACGAGACGACTATCGAAAGGGAGTCCGGCTCAATTGATGGGCTATAGGGTTTTCGGCATACTTCCCTGTCAATGACAGTCATTCGACAAACACTGCGAACACCAGTCGCCATCTTGGCGACTGTCGTACTTGTCTCCTGCGCGGCCGAATCGCCGCGGGAAGTGTCGCGCTCCGAAATGGTCCTCGGCACGGCTTGCACGATTCGGCTTGTGGGCGGAGGCAGCGAGGCGCTCCTCGAAGCGGTTTTCGCGCGACTGCGTCAGATCGAGGACGAGCTCAGCGTGGACAAGAGCGGCACCCGCATCGACGCGGTGAACGACGCGGCCGGGCTCTCGCCGGTCGCTGCGGGCGCGGACGCCTTGGCCATACTCAAGAGAGACCTCGATCTATCGGCCTGGTCCGATGGGGCCTTCGACGCGAGCGTGGGCCCTCTCGTCAAGCTTTGGGGGATCGGGACCGATCACGCCAGGCTTCCCGAGCCCAAGGAGATCGCCGCTGCCAAGGCTCTCGTGGGCTGGAAAGACATCGTCTTGGATGAAGGGAAAGGGACGGTCTACCTGAAAAGGAAGGGAATGGCT
>CAWHFT010000169.1:0-4672 GCA_963828175.1 uncultured Spirochaetota bacterium | reverse complement strand
GCTCAGGCAGTCTCTCGACCTGAAATACCCTGAGAGCGTGCTTGCGGCTGCAAGGCTGCCGGGCCGGCCAAGCCGCCGCCCTTGACGTGATGTTCGTCAAGGCCGACGCCATTTCCCGTGCGCTGAATGCGAACGCCGACCGCGCGGCAAAGGCGCGCGAGGCTTTGGAAGAGGCGAGCATCTTCCAGGGGCTTGCGCTGCCGTTCCATCGGCTCGACCGCCTGTCCTTTCTCGCAGTCCGCATAGGGCGGGTAGCGCCCGAGGAAATACCAGCGATAAAGGATGCGCTCGGCCGAGCAAAGTGTCATAGCGCTCGGCGTAGGCAGGATGGGCGATATTGTCGCCGTCGCCTCCCGAAGAGGCAGCATGGCTCTCGACGCGGAGCTTACGCGCGCGGGCTTCGCGCCACGGCAATTCACCCCCGATTTCCAAGGCGTGCCGCCCGAACTGCCGGCCGCGCTCGAGCGCGAGCTCGCCGCGCTCGACGGCCAGAGGACGGCCCTCGAGCGGCAAAAGGCCGACCTTCGCGAGGAACTCTCGCGACCGTGGACCGAACTCGCCGCCTCGTTCGCCGTGGCCGCATCGATCGAGGAAGCGAGGCGCACGCTCGAATCCTCGGCCCAAGCCTATCGGCTCGAAGGCTGGGTGCCGGCGAGCGAGGTCGCGCGGGTCGCGGCTTCCGTATCCGAAGGGACCAGCGGCAGAGTTGCCCTCAGGGCCTTCACGCCGCGGGAGCTCGAGACCGTGCGCCGCGGAACAGAGGAAGTTCCGGTCCTGCTCAAACGCCGACCTTTCGTCTCGAGCTTCGAGAGGATGGTACTCTCCTTCGGGACGCCTCCCTATGGAAGCGTCGACCCGACGCCATTCGTCTGCGGGTTCTTCGTGCTTTTCTTCGCGATCATGTTCGGCGATCTCGGCCAGGGGCTGCTCATAGTGACCGCTTCCTGCGCCTTGTATTTCGGGCTCATTCCCGGCCTCTCGTCATGGAGGATCTTCGCGCCGATCGGCATAGCCTGCGGAATCGGCTCGAGCTTGATGGGTTTCCTGACCGGCTCCTTCTTCACCTTCGAGAGCACCCTCACGCCGCTCACTCGCGCCTTGAGCGGAGCCCTCTTCGGTCGGCCCGTAGACCGCTTCCTCTCCTTGATGCCAGAGGGGAGCTCCGGCAAAATCCTGATGTTTTTCGGCTTCACTCTCGCTCTCGGCATCGTCGTCAATTCCGCCGGCCTAATCATCAACATCGTCGACAAGCTCCGCGCTGGAAAGGCGGGCGAGGCCCTCTTCGCCAAGACTGGCCTCGCCGGAGCCTTGTTCTTCTGGTGGGCGGCGGGCATGGGCCTCCGCGTTCTCCTCGGCTCGCGTCCCGCCTGGTTCGACGCTCTCGGCCTCGGACTGCCGCTCCTCGGTCTCATCTTCGAGGAGAAGCTTTCGGCTCTTGCGGAGAGTTTCGGACGGAGGGGGACTCCTATCGAAGACAAGGGAGGCGAAGGGGCCTTCGCGGCTGGCGTCAAGGGCTTCGTCGCCGTACTTGAACCAATCTCGTTCTACCTTTCCAACAGCCTGAGTTTCCTCCGGGTAGGGGCCTTTGCGCTCTCGCACGTCGTGCTTTCCTTTATCGTCTTCACGATGGGGGACATGATGCGCCAGCGCTCGGGGATCGGCATTCTCTGGCAGGCGATCATCGTGCTCTTCGGCAACGCGATAATCATCTTCCTCGAGGGCCTCATCGTGGCGATCCAGATAGTGCGGCTCCAGTATTACGAATTCCTCTCGAAATTCCTGACCCAGACGGGCACTCCCTTCGCGCCCTTCGAAATTCCGATTTCGCAAGGAGCAGTCATGAAAAAGCGCTCGGTCCTCGCCGTGATCGTCATCGTTCTGCTGGCTTTCGCGTTCGTCGTCCCGGGAGCGGCTCAAGCGGCCGTCGTCGGAGGGTCGCCGCCGGTCGCCGCCTGGAAATACATCAGCGCCGCGCTCGCCGTGGGTATGGCCTGTCTGGGAGGTGGAATCGCCGTCGGCAAGTTGGGCGCCGCCGCGATGGGGGCCATAGCCGAGGATCCCAGTCTCGCCGGCAAGGCGATCCCCTACCTGGGCCTCGCGGAGGGCATCTGCCTCTGGGGCTTCCTCGTCGCCCTCCTCATCCTGATGCTTTAGCGTTCACGGCAATGGCTGACTTCTTCGTGGTCGCCGAGGAGGAGATAGTTCTAGCCTTTCGGATGGTCGGCGTTGAAGGCCGGGCCGTCCTGGGCAGGGAAGAGGCCCTGGACGCGTTCAGGCTCGCGACGGGCAAGGGTACCGACCCTTCCGGCAGGTCCTACGCGGGGATAGGGGCAAAAGTGCTCATCCTCACCGAGGATGTCGCCGACCTGCTCGAAGCCGAGGCTCTCGAATGGCAGCTCGCGGGAGGCTTTCCTCTCATCGTGGAGATCCCTTCTCAGGGATGGCCGGGGGCGGCTTCGCCCAAGGCGGGACGCAAGAGCATCGTCGATCTTGTCCGCGAGGCTGTGGGCGTCGGTATCTAGGAGTGATGGAGCATGGAAGAGATCGTCAGCGCAGAGGTCATCAAGGGCGAGATCCTCGACGATGCCAGGGCGAAAGCGGCTCGGCTGCTCGAGGAGGCAGAGGCCGAGGGGGAGAGGATCATCGACGCCATCGAGGTCAAGGCCCGATCGGTCGTCGAGGAGATAATCCGCGACGGCGAGGCCGGCGCGGCGCGTTTCAGGATGGAGACGATGGCGCGCCTCCCGCTGGAGAAGACGCGATTGCGGTCGACGTTCGTCGAGAATGCCCTCCGCGAGAGGCTTCGATCCTTCTTGGACGCGCTGTCCGAGGACCGCGTCGCCGGCCTCGCCGAGTCGATGCTGCGAGGCGGCGCCTCCTTCCTCGCCGGCAAGGAGATAGCGATCGGCAGGAAAGGGATATCAGAGGCTGTCGCCAGGGCCGCGGCCTCGCGAGCCTTCCCAGGGGCATCGGACCTGGCCATCTCGGAAGAGCCTTCGATCCCGGCACGAGGCCTCGTGGCCAGGACGGTAGATGGGAGTGTAATCCTGGAGGCGACGCTGGATCTTATCGAGGAGAAGCTTCTCGACCAGAGCCGGAGCGAGCTCGCGAAAGCGCTCTGCTCAGAGGCGCTGAAGCTATGACGGCTGGACCGATTCGGGGTCGCATAACGCGCGTGTCGGGCCCGGTGGTGCTGGCGGAAGGGCTTGGAGGAGCTGGACTCTACGATGTAGCCGAAGTCGGGGATGCGATGCTCGCCGGCGAGATCATCCGGGTCGATGGCAGCGGAGCGACTATTCAGGTCTACGAGGAGAACACGGGAATGAAGCCTGGTGAGCCGGTCCTCGCTTTGGGCAAACCTCTGTCCATAAACTTGGGCCCAGGCCTGCTCGGGACGATATACGATGGCATCCAAAGGCCGCTCGAGCGGCTAAAGCAAGCCTCCGGCCCGTTCATACGCGCAGGGCTACGCGGCGAGAGCTTGCCGATGGACCGGAAGTGGGCCTTCGCACCGGCGTTGGCGGCGGGGGATCCGATAGGGCCGGGCAGCTTGATCGGCACCGTGCGAGAGACCGAGCTCACCCTGCATCGAGTGATGGCGCCTCCGCTCACGAGAAAAGGCAGAGTCGCGAGTGTCGCGCCCGCCGGCGAGTATACCTTGCGCGACGCTATCGTCGAGACTGAAGGAGGCGAATCCCTCGGCCTTTCGCAGGATTGGCCCGCAAGGCAGGCGCGGCCCTCGCGCAGGCGCCTGGCGCCGAGCGAGCCTCTGATGACGGGACTTCGAGTGATCGATATGCTATTCCCGCTCTCTAAGGGAGGGTGCGCCGCGATACCCGGGGGGTTCGGCACCGGCAAGACGATGACCCAGCATGCGATTGCCAAGTTCTGCAATGCGGACATCATCATCTATGTCGGTTGCGGCGAGCGCGGCAACGAGATGACCGACGTCCTCACCGATTTTCCGAAGCTTGTCGATCCGCGCACTGGCCGTTCCATCATGGAGAGGACGATTCTCATTGCCAACACTTCCAACATGCCCGTCGCGGCGCGAGAAGTCTCGATCTATACCGGCATCACCCTCGCCGAGTATTACCGCGACATGGGCTATGACGTGGCAGTGATGGCCGATTCGACTTCGCGTTGGGCGGAGGCACTGCGCGAGCTTTCGGGCAGGCTCGAGGAGATGCCTGCCGAGGAAGGCTTTCCCGCCTATTTGCCCACCAGGCTCGCCGAAATTCTCACGAGCGGGGAGGCCGCGTAGAAACCCTCGGCGGCGCATCGGGCTCGGTCTCGATAATCGGGGCGGTCTCGCCTCCGGGCGGCGACTTTTCCGAGCCCGTCACCCAGCATACGAAGCGCTTTACGCGCTGTTTTTGGGCCTTGGATCGCGATCTCGCCAACGCCCGACACTACCCCGCGATCTCGTGGATCGACTCGTACTCTGAATACGCCGAGGAGCTGCGCGAGTGGTGGGACCGCAAGGATCCCGAATGGAAGGAGCTCCGTGCGCAGGCTCTTGACCTGATGAAGCGAGAGCAGAGGCTCGAGCAGATCGTCAGGCTGATAGGGCCCGACGCCCTTCCGGAGGAGCAGCGGCTCGTCTTGATCGCCGCCGAGATGATTCGGAACGGTTTCCTCCAGCAGAGCTCCTTCGACGAGGTCGACAAGT
>CAWHFT010000168.1:0-7427 GCA_963828175.1 uncultured Spirochaetota bacterium | reverse complement strand
ACTGCGTGCCCGAGAAGCAAGTGCTCATCCTCCACGTGATCATGGAGTTTTACCGTCAGGCCCAGGCAGCCATACGGCAAGGAGCGCCGCTGGCCGGCGTCGTCGCCATGCCCGTCCGGGAGCGCATAACGCGGCTCAAGGGGGAGGTGCCGAACGACGCGATCCAGGAGATCGAAGCGGTCGAGCGCGAGGGCAGCTTCCGCCTTCGGCGAGCTGGCACGCTCCTACGCGCGGGAGGAGGCCCGATGAGGGGCTCGAGCATCGCGGGCTTTCCCGCGCGGAGGGTCCGATAGTCATAGCCCGTAGGCGCGAGACGGCGGGCTTCGGGGAGCTCGTCGCGGTGTACGGCCGCGACGGCGAGAAGCGTATGGGGAGAGTGGTCGACACTTCCGATTCCGAGATCGCGATCCAGCTGTTTACCTCCAACGCCGGGCTCTCGCTCGACGAGACGAGGCTCGAGCTCCTGGGCCGTCCATTGGAGCTCCGCGTCGGGCCCGATCTGCTCGGCCGGGTCTTCGACGGCCTGGGCAGGCCTTCTGACGGCTATCCCGAAATCATCTCCTCGGACCGGCGAGACGTCAACGGCTCGCCTATCAATCCTTCGGCGCGAGTCTATCCGCGCGATTTCATCCAGACGGGCATGTCGGCCATCGACGGCATGAACACCCTGATACGCGGGCAGAAGCTTCCCATCTTCTCGGAAACGGCCTGCCTCACAACCGCCTCGCCGCCCAGATCGTGCGACAGGCGAGAATACTTTCCGGAGACACGGGGGCCGGGAGTTCCCCTTCGGACGAGTCGTTCGCGATCGTCTTCGTCGGCATGGGCATCAAGTACGACGTCGCCAGGTTCTTCATCGACTCTTTCGAGCGTTCGGGAGTGCTGTCGCGCGTCGTGATGTTCCTCTCTCTGGCCGACAGCCCCTCCATCGAGCGCCTGGTCACTCCGCGCTGCGCCCTCACGGCCGCCGAGTACCTGGCCTATGAGATGGGCATGCACGTCCTCGTCGTCCTCACCGACATGACCAATTATTGCGAGGCGCTTCGCGAGGTATCGGCCTCGAGGGGAGAGGTCCCCTCGAGGAAAGGCTACCCTGGCTATCTCTATTCCGACCTCGCCTCCCTGTATGAGCGGGCCGGGAAGATCGAAGGCTCCTCGGGCTCGATCACCCAGATACCGATTCTTTCCATGCCCAACGACGACATCTCGAACCCGATTCCCGATCTCACCGGCTACATAACCGAGGGCCAGATAGTGCTGGACCGCGAGCTCTTTCAGCGGGGGGCCTATCCCGCGATCGCCGTCCTGCCTTCGCTTTCGCGGTTGATGAAAGACGGCATCGGCCCCGGCATGACCCGCGACGACCACAAGGAAGTTTCGAGCCAGCTCTTCGCCGCCTACGCGAGAACCAAGAGCGTCCGCAACCTCGCCGCGATAATCGGCGAGGAAGAGCTCGCTCCGTTAGACAAGCGGTACCTCAAGTTCGGCGAAGGCTTCGAGACGGAGTTCGTGACGCAGGAAGAGAACGAGGACCGGAGCATCGCTCGGACCCTCGACCTGGGCTGGAAGCTCCTGTCGATCCTGCCGAAGGACGAGCTCGTGCGCGTATCGCGCGCGATGATAGACAAGTATTTGCCCGAGGAGGGCGGCGATGCCGGTCACGAACGTCGCCCCGACTAAGTCCAACCTCCTCAGAGAGAAGGAGAGGCTGGCCCTGGCCGAGGAAGGCTACGAGCTCCTAGAGCGTAAGCGCGAGATACTCATGCTCGAGCTCATGAAGAGAATCGACGAAGTCAAAGTCCTCGAGAAGGAACTGAGGAAACGCGCAGGAGCGGCCTATCCCGTGCTGAGACGCATGCTGCTCGCGGCGGGTCGCGACAATGCCCGCGAGCTCGCGGCGGGCGTCAAGGCTGACTTCTCCGCCAAGGAGAGGAGGGTGCAAGTCTCGGGAATTTCGATGCCGGCCCTCGAGGCCGTGGCACCCGAGCGTCGACTCCAGTCGTCGTTCATGAACTCCTTCGCCGACTCGGACGAGACTGTGGTCGAGTTCTCGGCTCTCCTCGGGCTCATCGCGGCCATGGCCGGTCTCCGGGCGATCGTCTGGAGGCTCGCCAAGGAAGTCCGCAAGACTCAGAGGAGGGTCAACGCCCTGGAGAAGATGGTGATTCCGGAATCCAAAGCGACGAAGGCCTTCATCGAGGCTTCGCTCGACGAAAGGGAGCGAGAGGCAGTATTTTCCACGAAACGGTTCAAGGCGAGGAAGGCCCGGAGGAACAGCGAAGGTCAGTGAATCGCGTTGCCCAGCAGGACCCTCGGGGTGGAGCACAACCGCGATTTTCACGCTATAATGAGGCAGACCCGGACACGCCGGCGATGGAGGATCAATGCGCGTCGCTCTCGTCTATGTTCCGGCCAAGGAGCCCGATGCCCTCGCCGCCGTCTCCAAGGCTATGGCTCGTACGCTCGAGGCGGCCGGCCATTTCGTCGACCTTTCCCAAGCGAGGCCCGACGAATCGCCGCGACTCACCGGATACGATTACGTGATAATCGGCACCGAGAGCATGACCGCTTTCGGCGCGATACCCCAACGGGTAAACCAATTCCTCGGCCAAGCGGGCATCGTCACCGGCAAACGGAGCATGGCGTTTTTGCGCAAGACCGGCTTAAGACCTCAAAAGGCCCTCGCCAGGCTGATGAAGGCCATGGAAGTCGAGGGTATGATCGTGAACTGCGCGGAACTGGTGACCAACGAGGCGAGCGCCTCCGCCGCCGCCCGCGAGGCACCGGTTGAGCGGAAATAGGTCGTGGATACTTATTACGAGGTCCTCGGAGTAGCCCCCGAGGCCGGGTCAAAGGAAGTCAAGAGCGCATTCCGCCGCCAAGCCAAGAAGAATCACCCCGATTTGAGGCGCGGGGAGTCTCGAGCCGCGAGCGCGCGAGCCGCCGACGCGGCCATGCGCCTGCTCCTCGAGGCCTATCGCGTGCTCTGCGATCCCGAGAAGCGCCGGGCCTACGACCGGAGCCTCAGAAGGAGAGCGGCCGAGGAGGGCGGCTTCGATTACCGAAGCTTCCTAAAGGCGAGGTCGGGGGATCCCGAGAGTCAGGCCAAGCTCGTCGTATTCGACCTCCTCCACGGCCTGGAAGACGAGGCCCTGGAAATCTACGAGAGGGCTAAGTGCTTCGGCGATTTTCGCCTGGAGCGTTGGCTCGAGCGCGGCGAAGCGATGGACGCCGAGTTCTGCATAGCGGAGGAATACGAAAAGAGGGAACGCTGGCTCAAGGCATATTCCCTCTACAAGCGGCTGATTGAAATGGAAGCCGAGAAGCCCTGGTTCCGATATTTTTTCGAGGTCGTGATCCTCCGCTTCCGGAGCCTGGTCCTGCTCAAATTGCAGAAGGCCCTAGAGGACGAGGACTATGTCGACAGAATCGAGGAGGCGATCAGCCTCGGCTTGCCCCGACGCGATGCCGCACAGCTACTGCGCAAGAAGGGCGAGGTGCAGCTTCGGATGCTCGATACCGAGGCGGCCATCATCTCGCTCCGGAGAGCCTCTGAGCTTGAGCCCAAGCTGGCGGGCCTATCCGCGCTCAGGCGGCGCGCCGGAATCCAAGTGTAGACGCTCACTTGCGCAAAGGCGTTTTTTCGTTTACTTTCTTCGGCGGCAGTTGTTTGAATTTCATGCCAAAGGAACACAGGATGCGCACTCTCCCGTTGGCGAGGCTCTCCCTCGCAGTAATTTTAGTTGCCTGCATTTCCGCGGGCGCCCTAGTCGCGCAGACCGCGACTCCGCTGCCCACCCGCCATCCCCTCGTACAGATCAACCTCAAGGTCAACGAGCCCTATTACCTCGAAACCTTCAAGGCGGATATCGACAAGGTGGAATCGAGCATCAACTCCATATCCTCGCAGAAGATCACGCTCGCGTCGAAGGACAAGCTCACCTTCCTCCTCGACACTATCGACATGATCCTCTTTCGCCAATACTGCGACCAAGAGGGCATCAAGGTCTCCGACGTCGACGTCGCGAACCAGCTAGCCCAATATAAGGCCAGCCTCGGGCCCGGAGCCACGGACGCGATGGTCGAAGCCAGCCTCCGACGCAATGGGGTCTTCACGGATGTAAGGTCTTACGTGAAGCAGGACCTACTCTTCACGTCGTACCTGCGAGCAAAAAGGCCGGACGAAATCAAGGCGCTCAGCACCCCGACCGTCGCCGATGTGCTCAAAGCCTACGACGACATGAAATTCAACCTTCGGCGCCCCACCTCCTACCGCTTCACCATGATCACCGCGTCGAAACAAGGCAAGAGCGACGCCGAAAAGAAAAAGGAAGGGGACGCGATGCGGGCCATCGCCAACCAATTGAAGGTGAACCCCTCGAGTTTCGATGAATACATCGTCCGCGGCGCAATCGATCCCCAGGGCTCGGGCTACCAGACCATACCCAATGCCGTCATCGCAAAGACCGCCGAGTCCAAGAGTAAGTACCCGAATCTGTACGACGCCATCTTCCAGCTCAAGGAAGGAGCGGTTAGCGACCTGATCGAGGAAGACACTGGTTTCATCATCCTCCGCACCAGCATCCTTCTGCCGGAAAAGCAGCTGGGCTTCGACGACTATATCGAAGGCCTCACGACCCTCAAGGCCGCCCAGGCCAATCCAAACGCCACCGTCCTGCAACTGGTCGCGAGTGAGATGCAGAACAATAAATACGCCGCGCTGCAGAAGAGCGCTCGTGACGCCATCGACGCTAAGCTGCGGAAAGACGCTACGATCACGCTGACCATGGCTAATTTCGTCGGCATTCTGGATGCGCCGGAGATTGAAACGCTGAAGGGCCTGAAAACGAACGGTTACAACATCGTCCTCCAGTAGGGGATGAGGGTGGCGTCGAGGAGAAAGTCGCGCATACTGGCCTTCCAAGCTTTGTATGCATGGGATTCCTCGGGCGGCAAAGCCGAGGGACTCCTCGATTTCGACTGGCTGGACGAGGGCAAGCGCGCCACTCTCGACGACGAGGTCGCCGCCTTCGCCCGACTCCTCATAGCCGGAACGCTCGAGAGCGTCGAGACGGTGGACGCCGCCATACGGTCGCATCTCCAGAATTGGTCCTTCGAGCGATTGAAGAAAGTCGATCTCGCCGTGCTGAGGATCGGGGCCTATTCCCTGCTCTTTCAGCGGGACATCCCCGCCCAGATCACGATCGACGAGGCCATCGAGATCGTGAAGGAATATGGCTCTGAGGACTCCTACCGTTTCATAAATGGAGTGCTCGATGGGATTTGGAAGACAGAGAGCGCGAGAGGCTAGACCTTTCGCGCCGAGCGCCGTCCGCCGTGCGGCGCTCTTCGTCACCGTCTCAATTCTCGTTCTACTTGTGGTAACGCTCTCTTCTTGCGGACGTGCCTTCGATAAAGGCGCAATCTCCTCCTCGCTGAGAATACTCGACACCCTGATCGCTTCGCGCGACATTGCCAAGCTGGACAGGGCCTTTTCTCTTTCCTACAGGACTTCGCGCGAGGCCTCGGATTGGCTATCGATACTCAAGCGGGCTAAGGCGGCCGAAGCCGCCGGCGACTCAGGTCGGTATGCCGGCGCCGCCGATCGCGCGAGGAAGGCCTTCCCCACTTCCGAGCCGATAGCGGCAGCGTCGGCAGTCGCTTATCTGCGGGGCGGGCGGCCCGCGGATGCGCTCGTCCTGTTCGGCGGACCAATATCTCCCGATGCGCGACCCAGCCTGTGGGCCGAGGCCTTTCTCGCGACGCCAGCTGCTTCGGCGCACGAGAGCGCGAAGAGCGAGGATTACGCCAGGCTCGCCGACATCACCGGATCGCCGCGTCCTTTGCTCGGAGCGGCCGCACTCGCCCTCGCCGCAGGGGACAGGCTCGAGGCGTCTGCCTGGTTGCGGAAAGCAATGATCGGAGGCATCGATCCTCCGCCCGAGCTTCTCTGGGACTCCGGTCTCTATCATGAACTCGCCGCACGCGCGGAAATCGGCGCTTCCGCCTACGAGCTCGCACTGATGGGCGACGCTGCATGGATGTCGGGGGACCCGAGCCTCGCGAAGCGCAGATTGGAGCGCTCCATCGCCCTCGAGCCGAAGCTATCCTGGAAACCCTACGTCGATCTGGCTCTGTCGAGCGGAGTCGCGAGCGAGGCGGCCGACAGCTACTGGTCGAGGCTGAAGGCTGCGTTCCTCGCGGGCCCAGCCGGCCCCGAAAGGGACGGAGCCCTCGCGGCTTACGCCGCCGAACTCGCGCGAAAAGGCCGCGACACCGAGGCTCTGCGCGCCTTGGCGGGCGGAGAAGGCTCCTCAGGAATCGCCGTTCTATCCCTCGACATCGAAAGCAGGAGCATGCCCGAGGGCAAGCTCGCCGCGCGCTTTGAGCGCCTCGCCGCTGGTTGGCCGGATGATGCCGATGTCCAGGGCGCCGTTCTGAGGGTCCTCGCGTTGCGCGGGATGTACGGCGAGCTCGCCGTGGTCAGGGAGGTTTCCGCCCGGAAGCGGCTCCCGATAGCCTACGGCTGGTATTATGACGCAGTCCTGTCCGCGGCCCGAGGTGATTACAAGACGGCAGCGGCGACGATAGCCTCGGCCGGCCAGTTGGGCTCCGCACCCGCTGGCTCCTACGCTCTAGGCAGCTTGTACGGAGTGACGGGCGACGACGCCCAGTCGGCGGACGCCTTCGCCCGCGCCGCCGATTCCGCGCGGGCGGGATCCGAGCGTTGCGCCTGCTTCAAGGCGCTCGGTCGCGCGTTGGGCGCGAGCGGAGATCTCGCAGGGGCCGCGCGGGCTTACCGGTCGGCCCAGGACGCCGATCCGTCCGATCCCGAGGCGGCGATCCTCGCACGCATGAGCAAGTAATAAGGGGGAAGCCCATTGATACGACTCAAGAACAAGGAGCAGCTGGACGGTATCCGTCGATCGTGCGCCATGCTTTCGGCCCTTTTCGTCCATGTCGTGCCGCTGGTCAAGGAAGGGGTCAGCACCGGTGAGCTCGACGATGCGACGTCGAGCTTTCTTCGCTCGCGTGGGGCCCGCTCCTGGTTCCTCGGCTACGGCGACTATCCCGCCAACATCTGCGTCTCGGTGAACGAGGAAGTCATTCACGGCATACCAGGCAAGCGCCGACTGAAGGAAGGCGTCTTCTCTCCCGCATCATTCTGATTTCCCCTTGTTTCCCCGCCTTTTCCCCGTGGCACAGACCTTGCTCTATACAGCGGTGGCGCTGGGATGCGCCCTTTGAACGCTCCCGCTGACTGTCTTTCTGTGGTCCTTGGTCTTATGCCCTCTGTTCCGAACACCCGTCCTCGTTTGCTTGGCCTCCAGGACAAGCTGCTGGTGATCCTGGCCTGGGTCGTGCATTGCGGCCGTGTGCTGGCCGTGAACTTGTCCGCTGCGTCCCTGGGCCAGAAGACTCTGACC
>CAWHFT010000167.1:0-19382 GCA_963828175.1 uncultured Spirochaetota bacterium | reverse complement strand
TTCCAGGCCTTCATCTATATCGGCTCCCGGCTCTCCATGCTCGTCTACGCCACCGCGCCCGTGTTTACCGCCGTGCTCGGCTTCATGGTTTTTGGAGAGCGCCTAACGCTCCCGGGCATGGGCGGCATCGCCCTCACCCTCGCGGGCATCGCCTTCGTCGTCCTAGGCAAGGGCGAGGCCACGCCCCGGGGTCCGACGGCGGGCGCGTCCCGACAAGGGCGCGGCCTGGCCCTGGCCCTCGTGGCGGCGCTCGGCCAGGCGGGAGGGCTCGTGCTCGGCAAGCTCGGCGCCGGTTCCATAGTTCCACCGCCGAGCGCGGACGCGCTCGGCGCCGCCAAGGCCGCGACCCACGCGGCCTTGGCGATGGATCCCTTCGCGGGGACCCAAGTCCGCGTGATCGCGGGTATCCTCGGCTTCGCCGCGGTCATCACCGCATCGGGGCGATGGCGGGGAGTCGGCTCGGGGCTCAAGGATTTGAAGGCGGTGGCCAGCCTGACGACGGGGGCCTTCTTCGGGCCCTTCCTCGGGGTGTCCCTGAGCCTGCTCGCCGTCCAGTCGGGCAAGGTGGGGATAGCGTCCGCCATCATGTCCATCGTGCCCGTCCTCATCATCGCGCCCTCGGCGATCTTCTTCAAGGAAAAAGTCACGTTGCGCGAAATCGCGGGTTCCGCAGTCGCCGTCGGAGGAGTCTTCGCGCTTTTCCTGGCCTAAGGCTATAATGGCGGTGTGAGCCTTCCCGCCTATTTCGCCCTCGCCGCGGCCATCCTCGTCGGCTTCGCGGTCCTGGTTGCCCTCGCCAGGGCGGCCGCGACGCCGCGCGCGCCCGGTGCGTCGGCGCCCCTGCCCGAATCGGCCTTGGCCGAGGCCGCCGGAGTCGAGGAGGCTCTCGCGGCGGTCGTGCGACGAGCGACGATCTCCTATTACGACAAAGGCGCCGAGGACGACTCGGCCTTCGAGGCCTTCAAGAGAGATCTCGCGGGTCTCTTCCCTGGGGTCCACGCCAAGCTGCGGCGCGAGGAGATCGGAGATCGGACACTTCTTTTCACGTGGCCGGGCTCCGATGAACTGGCGGAGTCCGCCCCGTAATCCTCTGCTCCCACTTCGACGTGGTGCCCGCGGAAGACGGCGACGAGTGGCGTCACGCTCCTTTCTCCGGCGACATCGCCGAAGGCTTCGTGTGGGGCAGGGGCTCTCAGGACATCAAGCTGACGCTCGTGTGCGCCCTCCGCGCGGCCGAGCGCCTCTTGGAGCGGGGCTTCGCGCCGCGGCGGACGATCTACTTCGCGTTCGGCGGCGACGAGGAAATCGGCGGGTACCGCGGCGCACGGCTGACCGGCGAGAAGCTCGCCTCCCGCGGAGTGCGCGCCTCCTTCCTCCTCGACGAGGGCGGACCGATCGCGGACGGCCTCTTCTCCTTCGTCGACCGGCCGCTGGCCCTCGTCGGCGTCGCGGAGAAGGGATACATGGACGTCCTCGTCGAGGCTTCGGGCAAAGGCGGCCACGCGTCGATGCCGCCGCGGCGCACGGCCGTCGGCGATCTCGCGCGCGCCGTCGCCGCGATCGAGGGCGCGCGGTCGCGGCCGCGGCTGGGCTTCACGCTGCGCTCTTTCCTCGACCGGCTCGCTCCCTACTCGCCTTTCGCGATGAGGCTGCTGTTCCGCAACCTCTGGCTCTTCGCCCCGGCCGTCAAGGCCGCCCTCGGCGCGAACGCGGCGACTAACGCAATGATCCGCACGACCTTCGCTCCCACCATGCTCCGCGGCAGCGCAAAGGAGAACGTCCTCGCGGACAGCGCCGCGGCCAACGTCAACGCTCGGATCCTGAGCGGCGACACCATCGCGAAGGCGCTCGAGCGGCTCGCTCGGATCGCCGGGCGCCACGGCGCGGCGGTGCGGCCGGCGCACCCCGAGGCGATGGTGGAGCCCCTGCCCGAATCGCCGATCGACCACGAGGGCTACCGGGCGATAGAGGCGGCCCTGGCCGCATCCTTTCCCGAAGCGGCGGTCGTGCCCTTCCTCTTCAGCGCCGGCACCGACACCAAGCACTACCGCGCAGTGGCCGAGGCGATGTACCGGCTGACGCCGCTGCGCCAAAGCTCGGCCGACCTCGAGGGAATCCACGGCCGCGACGAGCGCGTCGAGATCGGCAACCTCCGGCGCTGCGCCCTCTTTTACGAGAGTCTCATCGAGTCGCTATAGCTTCGCCTCAAGTTCCATCGAGGCGGGCCAGGAAGGCCGGAGGAAGCGCCCAGTGGAGCTCGCCTTTGGGCGGCGATGCGCTCTCGAGGTCGAGGCAGACCAGGCCGCCTTTCTTGCATCGGACTCGGCCGCCGCCGATGACGGCGCCGATCGTCCTGCTGAAATCGGGCTCATGCCCCACCAGCAGGACAGTGCCCTCGCGCGGTCGATGCGAGAGGAGCTGGGCGAGCTTGCCCGCGTCGAAACCGGGACGGAGCAGGTCGTCCTTTTCCAGGAGGTCGATGAGCCCGAGCTCGCGGGCCACGATCTCGGCCGTCCGGTAGGCGCGCGTCAGCGGGCTCGAGACGATCGCGTCGATGTCGAGCTCGAGAGCCTCGATGCCCCGCGCCTCGTCCAATAGGAGCTCGCGACCGCGGTCGGTCAGAGGGCGGTCGAAGTCGTCACCGGCCCACCGCTCGGCCTCTTCGGCTATGCCGTGTCTAAGGAAGAAGACCGTCATCGCATTCAGCCTCCTGGTCGCGGCCATTTGGAAGAGGGAGCGCGAGGGGGAAACCTTTCCAAAAAGGTTTCCCTCTCGCTCGATTCGTTGCGCCACAGCAAGGATACGACTACCTCGCAGAGCCGTCAATTCCGCGGGGAATTGTTAAAAATGCATTAGATGCATTAAAATGATGCATTATTGGTTGACGAGAATGCACCAAAGGTTCATTTTTGTTTCCGAGGAGGCGCGTTGAGCAAGATCGAAAAGGGACGAAAGCAGCATTTCGAGCTTTCGCCCGCGAACAAAAGGCGGATGGATGCCTATCTCGAGGCCTCCAATGAGGATCCCGAGCGAGTGACGCCGCGGCTCAAGATGGCCGACGTGGTGAACCTGGCGCTCGATGCCTGGCTGGGCGGTCGCTCGATCGCCGGGGCCGCGGCGAAAGGATCGAAAAATGGCTAAGAGGCAAGGCAAGGCCGAAGAAGGAGCTTCGTCCAGGAAGGTGAACGTGGAGATCGCCCCGGGCAATCGGACGAGGCTGGAGTCGTACATCAAGAATTACAACGAGCATCCCGACCGGAGCAGGCCGACCCTCACGTTGACCGACGTCCTGAACGAGGCGCTCGATGACTTTTTCTCGAAGCAATCGCAACTTTCAAAGTGAGGAGGTTTTCAGTATGAGCAAGTCGGTTTCCGCCAAGTTGCAGGAATCCAGGAAGTGGCTGGAGAAGAACTCCCAGTCGGGTCTCAATGTCAAGCTCGCCAACGCGGCTCTGGCCAACGCTGACAAGACCGTCGCGGAGCTGGAAGCGCTCAAGGGCCGCGTGAACGAGCTGGCGCGGAGCAAGGCCGCGGCGGTGGCGAACCTCGACGCCGCGATGAGCAGGGTCAAGACCGAAAAACGGCTCAAGGCCAAGGAAGCCAGGCTCCAGGCCAAGCTCGCCGCCCTGAGTGCCGCTCCCGCGTGAAGGGAAGCTCGCCCGGAGCAGGGAATCGCCATCAAGGTTAAGGAAGTCTGAAGAGACCGTCGGTTTCTTCGCCTCAGCCGGCTCGGGGTTTTCGCCCCGGGCCTTTTTTTGCTTGCCTGTCCTTGCGTCGAATGTTAGGATCGCGTCAGTTTTTCGTTAGCAACCTGACCCGATGGAGTGATCGACGTGCGCTTCAACTTCCTCGACCTATTGCTGCCGCGCGAGACCAAGTTTTTCGACCTGTTCAACGACCAGGCCGGCTGTCTACTCGCGTGCGCCAAGCGCCTGCGCGAGCTCGCCGCGGAGCTCCTGGACTACGCCGAGACGTCGGCCGCCGGGACGGCCATCGTCGGCGGAGGGGTCATCGCCGACGCGACTACGGTCGACGCGACTACTGTCGACGCGACTACTGTCGCGATGGGTCGCCGCGATATCCTCAAGGCTGGCGTCACCGCCGTCAGGGAAATCGAGAGGCAGGCCGACAAGGTCGAGGAGAAAATCAACCTGACTCTCGAGGAGAGCTTCATCACGCCCTTCGACCGCGAGGACATCCACACGATCGCCAGCTCGGTCGACAACGCCATCGACGCCATCAAGGCGCTGACGACCAAGCTCGAGCTCTACGGCGTTCTCGAGCTTCCCCCCCGGTTCAAGGAGTTCGCCGACGTCGTCGCCGACTGCTCGGGCTTCCTCGCCGAGGCCTTCGCCCGGATGAAAAAGCGCTCATCCCTCAACGCGCAGACCAAGGCCATCGGCGAAGCCGAGCGCAAGGCCGATCTCCTCTTTTCCATCGTCATCGGCGACTTGTTCAAGAGCGAGAAGACCGCAGTCGAGATCATCAAGGAGAAGGAAGTCTACGAGGGTCTCGAGGAGATCGTGAACTGCATCGACAGCGCCGCGAAGCTCCTCCGCCGCGTCATGATCAAGCAAGGCTAGCCGGGCTGGGGCATGACCTATACCTTGATGATCGCCGTCATCGCGGCGGCGCTGGCTTTCGATTTCTTCAACGGCTTCCACGACTCGGCCAACGCCATCGCCACCATCGTCATCACGAAGACCCTGAGGCCCGGCCAGGCCGTCATCATGGCGGGAGCGGCCAACTTCGTGGGCTACTTCGCCTTCGGGGTCGCCGTCGCATCCACCATCGGCAAGGGCGTCGTCGGGGTCGAGTTCATCACTCTGCCCATCCTCATCGCCGCGCTTTTGGGCGCCATCCTGTGGAACATCATCACTTGGCTCATCGGTCTGCCCACCTCGTCCAGCCACGCCCTCATCGGCGGCCTGGTCGGGGCCGCCCTCGTCTCGGCGGGGCCCAAGGCCATCATCGCCGGAGGGCTCGTCACGATCCTCGCCTTCATCGTCGTGGCGCCGTTCCTGGGCTGGCTCGGCTCGGTCCTGTTCACGAACGTGATCCTGGCGCTTTCGCGCAAGGCGAGGCCCGCCACGGCCAACAAAGTCTTCAAGAGGCTCCAGCTCGTCTCCGCGGCGAGCTACGCCGTCGCGCACGGCACGAACGACGCCCAAAAGTCCATGGGCATCATCGCCCTGGCCCTAGTGGCCGGAGGCGTAAACTCGACCTTCGTCCTGGACCGCTGGGTCGTCTTCTCGTGCTACACCGCGATGGCCATCGGCACCATGCTCGGCGGCTGGCGCATCGTGCGCACGATGGGCACGAGGATCACGCGAATCCGGCCGATGGAAGGCTTCTGCGCCGAGACCGCCTCGGCCGTCGTGATGTTCGTGACGGCGCATTTCGGCATCCCCGTCTCCACGACGCACGTCATCGCCGGCTCCATAATGGGCGTGGGCACGGTCGAGAGCGCAAGCAACGTCCGCTGGGTGACCGCCCGGCGCATCGTCTGGGCGTGGCTGCTCACGATCCCTTTCACGGCCGCCTGCTCGGCGCTCGCCTATTTGTTCGTCAAGCTGTTCATATAGGCTCCGCCTAAATACTCGGATCAAAATCTTCGCGGCTGATTCTGCTCTGCGTGAGTATCGCCCGTAGCGTCGCGCCTTTGATTGTCGGATGATTCGGCATCGTGAGCGGTGTACGGGCACCGTCGCCGTTGTCTCGAACCATGGCTATATGCTCTCGCTCGCGGACAATGCGAAAACCGAGCGCCTCGAAGGCTTTCACTACCCTCCGCTTCGGCGCATCCTTCGGAAAAGCCTCCATCTAGAAAACCGCTTCTGCTAGATAGGCCTCCAACACGGGAGACTGCTCGACGAGGGTTTCTTCGCCGAAAGTCTCGACATGGAACTTTATCGCCGACTGCACGTCCGCGAAGGCCTCGGCATAGGTGTCGCCTTCGCCGCCGACGACACCTTCAATCCCCAAAGGATACGCGACATAGCCATCGGGATGCTTCTCGACAACGATCTTTACGCTTTTCATGGCATTCACCTTGCTTTGAGTATACTTCATTGCTTTTCCCCCTGACAATTAAGAGCAGATCGCCGTTCCCTTTTCTTCTTCGCCTTCTCCAGTACCCGGTCCGGCTAAAGCAACCAATTCCTACCCGTATTGCGGGAATGTCCGCGTCCTTGTATCAAACATAGCCTAATGCTAATATGCACCGCTGCCTTCGGTCGCGACGATCGAAGGTCGCAACGATCTGACTCCCTGCATAGAGAGGTGACGATGAACAGTCTGGGGATAAACGTCGGCTCTTCGAGCCTCAAGATAGTGATGCTCGAGCGCGACGCCGAAGGCGTCGCCAAAGTATCCTGGAGCTCGGTCCTGCCTCACGAGGGCGACTTTCCCGGAGCAGTGAGCCGGGCGCTGGCCGGACGCGAGGTTCCGTCCGGCACGGCTTCGCTGGTCACCGGCAACGAGGGCCGCGGCCTCTTCGCCCTCAACAACACGATAGAACCGCTGTGCATCGAGGCAGCGCTGAGGGCAATCGGCGAGAAGGTCGACGCGGTCGTCACCATGGGCGGCGAGGACCTCATCGTCTATACCGTCGACTCGAGCTGCGCCATCGTCAACAATTTCTCGGGCAACAAGTGCGCCTCGGGCACCGGCGAGTTCTTCAAGCAGCAGCTCGCGCGGATGGACATGCGTCTCGATGACGCCGCCAAGGTCGGCGCGGACGCGAAGGTGATGCCGCTGTCCACGCGCTGCTCGGTCTTCATGAAATCCGACTGCACCCATCGCCTGAACAAGCGGGAGGCCACCAAGGACGACATCGTCGTTTCTCTTTCGATGGTGATGGCGACCAAGGTCGTCGACTTCCTCAAGCGCGCGAAGGTGATGCACGGCCGCGTCATGCTCACCGGCGGCACTACTCTCAACCCGCACATCCTGCGCTTCATCCGCCAGACTGCCCCCGAGATCGATTTCGTCATTCCCAAGGAAGCCTCCTACTTCGAGGCCTTCGGCGCGGCGATCCTCGCGCGCGAGTCCGGCACACCCTTCCCCGGGGAGTCCAGGCTCCTGCGCTCGAACGAGATCCGCTTCGATCGCCTCGACGACCTCGGCGGCTCGCAGTCCAAGGTCACGTACTTCGAGGAGAAGACCGGCCCGGTGCGCGCGGGCCGCGAGTACATCCTCGGCGTCGACGGCGGCTCGACCACGACCAAGGCATGCCTCATCGATATTGAGACAGACGAGGTCGTCGCCTCGCACTACGGCCGAACCCACGGCGACCCGGTCAAGGCCCTCAAACTCTGCCTCGTCGAGATCCGGAAGAAAATGGCCGCCGACATCGGCGACGCGCCGATCACGATCAGCCTAGCGGCGACGACCGGCTCCTCGCGCGAGATCCTCGGCGTCTTCCTCGAGACGCAGGGCGTGTACAACGAGATCATCGCCCACTCCGTCGGGACCACGCACTTCTCCAAGGACGTCGACACGATCTTCGAGATCGGCGGCCAGGACGCGAAGTACGTGCTCCTCAAGAACGGGGTGCCGATCGACTACGCGATGAACGAGGCCTGCTCGGCGGGCACCGGGTCTTTCCTCGAGGAGTCGGCGCAGGGCGACCTCAACATCGGCAGCGCCGCCGAGATCGGCGACATCGCGCTGACGGCCAAGGCCCCGCTGAAGTTCGGCGAGCACTGCTCGGCGTTCATCAACTCCGACATCCGCAAGGCCGTCCAGCAGGGCGCCACCCGCGAGGACATCACCGCGGGCATCGTCTGTTCCATCGTCTCGAACTACCTCAACCGCGTCGTCGGCAACCGCTCGATCGGGCAGAAGGTCTTCCTCCAGGGCGGCGTCGCCAAGAACAAGGCGGTCCCGCTGGCCTTCGCGATGCTGCTCGGCAAGCCCATCCTCGTGCCGCCCTCACCTGAGCTGATGGGCTGCTACGGTGTCGGGCTCCTCGCGCGTCAGAAGCATGCCGACGGCCTGCTTGCCAAGGCCGACTACGACCTCGCCGCGATCGGCGCGCGCGAGATCGTCTACGAGAGCATCTTCAAGTGCAAGTCGTGCGAAAACCTCTGCGACATCCAGGTGCTCAAGGTCGGTGGGACCAAGTACATGTTCGGCGGGCGTTGCAACAAGTACGCCAACCTCCGCAAGAAGGCCAAGGACGTCCCGGTCTCCGATTGGGTGCACGAGCGGACGGAGCTGCTCTATGTCCGCTCCGCCCCGAATCCCGCGGAGTTCGTCGCGAAGCGCGACTTCGTGGTGGGCATCCCCAAGTGCTTCTCGGTCCACACGCTCTATCCCTTCTACTCGTGGTTCTTCCACGTACTGGGCATCAAGACCTTCCTCTCGGAAGAAGTCGACCACGAGGGCGTCGCGCGCGCCGAGAGCACCTACTGCTTCCCCGCCGAGATTGCGCACGGTGCGGTCGAGGACGTGTGGAAGAAGGGCGCGGACTACGTCTTCCTTCCGCACTTCCGCGACATGCCCAGCTACGAGCAGGACGTCCACGCCAACTTCTGCCCGATCACTCAGGCGCTCCCCTACTACATCAAGAAGGCCTTCCCCGACATCCCCGAGGACAAGATCCTCGACGTCGTCGTGTCCTTCAAGTTCGGCCGGGCCAAGGCCCTCGAGCACTTCGTCAAGCTCGGCGAACGCCTCGGCATCGGCGCCGGCGAGATCGAGCGCGCCTTCGACCTCGCCTCGAGCGCGCAGGAAGACTACTTCAAGCAAGCGGCGGCGCTCGGCAGGCGCGCGCTCGACGAGGCGCGTAAGGCAGACAAGCCCGTCATCGCGATCCTCGGACGGCCGTACAACGCGTACACCGCCGACGCCAACATGGGCATCCCGCGCAAGTTCACCACGCGCGGCTACTCGGTCATCCCCTTCGACCTGCTGCCATTCGAAGACGAGACCATCTTTGCGAACATGTACTGGTACTACGGCCAGCAGGATCTGAAGGCGGCCGCCCTCATCAAGGACGAGCCCAACGTCTACATCACCTACGTGTCCAACTTCTCCTGCGCGCCGGACTCGTTCATCCTCCACTACATCAAGTGGATGATGGGCATGAAGCCCTTCCTCATCCTCGAGCTCGACTCGCATTCTGCCGATGCCGGCATCGACACGCGCGTCGAGGCCTTCCTCGACATCATCGACGGCTACCGCTCCAAGCTCACCGACCTGCGGGAGGAACGCTACGACAACGGCCTGCGCTTCGTCAACGCGAAGACCGAGGAGTTCCACCTCCTGGACACGCGCTCGGGCGAGAAGATCCCCATCCGCGGCAACAAGCGCGTGAAGCTCCTGTTGTCCAACATGGGCGACCTCTCCACCGAGCTGATGGGCGCGGTGCTCCGTGGCGTGGGCATCAACGCCGAGGCCATGCCCGTCGCCGACCGCAAGACCATCCAGCTCGCTCGCTCGCACGCGTCGGGCAAGGAGTGCGTGCCCAGCCATATCGTTTTGGGCTCGGCGCTGACCTATTTCGCCTCGGAAAAGTACCGCAAGGACGAGCTGTACATCCTCTTCGTACCGATCACCACCGGACCCTGCCGCACCGGGCAGTACTTCGTTTTTTACGAGAACCTCTTCCGCGACATGCGGCTCGAGAACGTGATCGTGATGACGATGAGCGCCGACAATTCCTACACCGAGCTCGGGCCCGATTTTTCCAAGCACATGTGGTTCACGCTCGCGATCGGCGACTACATGAAGGACATTTCGAACGCCCTGCGCGCTTGCGCCGCCGACCCCGACGCGGCCGTCTCGCAATTCAACCACAGCTGGCGCAAGCTGATGGCCGTCGCCGAAAAGGACATCACCAAGATCTACCCGACGTTGCGCGAAATCGCCGTCGAGGTCGCCTCCATCCCGCTGCGCAAGAAGCTCGCCGAGGTGCCGCGCGTCCTCATCGTCGGCGAGATCTACGTCCGACGCGACGACTTCGCCGTCGACGAGCTCGTGGGCCTGTTCAGCTCCAAGGGCATCATGGCCAAGATAGCCGGCATCGGCGAGTGGATCCACTACCTCGACTTCGTCCGCGAGTACGACCTCAACAAGCGCCTGCGCCTCCTGCCCCTGCTCAAGCGGCCCTTCTCGCTCGAGGCCAAGAAGCTGCTGCGCCTCAAGATCGAGGAGGCCTGGAAGCACTGGGTCGAGAACCGCGTCAAGCGCGCCCTCGCGCCGGCCAGGCTCATCCCGCACACGCCCCACGACATGAAGAAGATCATGGCGAACACCTCGAGACACTTCGTCAACCACGAGCTCAACTCTGAGATCGCCGTGTCCTCGGGCGTGGCCGCGACGGCGATGGAAGAGGGCTACTCGGGCATCGTCAACATCTCGCCGTTCGCCTGCCTCATCGGACGCGTCATCGAGGGCCTGCTCACTCCGTGGGCGCGCGAGCGCGACTATCCCGTCATCTCCGTCGAGGTCGACGGCAACCTTTTGCCGCCCTCCATCGTGAACAAGCTCAACATCTTCATGGTCAACGTGCTGCGCCACGGCGGATCCGACGACATAGGCGTCCTCATCGAGGAGCTCGCGAAGGCCGCGACCGTCGCGGAGAAGGTCGAAGCCTAGCGCGTAGCGATTTTCAGCGGAAATGATCACACGAATCGGCTTCCTTTCCGGCCTTGCCGGTCACGAAGGCGACATAGTTGTAGCCGCCGGCTTGGATGAACAGGAAGCAAAGTAATTCGCAAGACAGGCCCGTTATCGCGACGAGGTTTATCGCGGCGCCTCGAGCGGGCGTGAGGGATAGCGCCGCGGCCGCCAAGCAGACGATCGACCATAGTATCGAGTACACGCGGTCAAGCGTCCGATAGGTCTTTGTCCCCGAGAACCAGGCCGGAAATCTCCGGAGGCGGACTATGATCGCGGTTATGGATCGGACGCGGGGAGAGAGCGATAGGAGAAACGATACGGCCAAGGCGCCGAAGAGAATCGACCTCAAATCGTTTTCCGGTATCGATCCTCCTCTCCAGGCGAGCAAAGCGAGAACGAGATTCGCAAGTCCCCTGAGCCACATGGCCGCATAGAACAGATTCAGGTCGGAACGGAGCAAGACGGCGATTCCTATGACGCATTCCGCGCAGGATACGACGAGCAGGGCGGCTGCGGGGACATCCTCGACGCCGAAGGCGGCCACGAGCGATAGGGACCACAGGAGGAATCCCGAGACCATGGCGATGCGGTTCGCGGTTTTCATCGATCGCTCCCGAATTCGCCGATCAGGCGCGCGGCCTCCGCGGCGCCGTCCCTTTCGGAGCGGATCTCCCGGCCGACGCGGCCGGCGCCTTCTGCATAGGCCGTGTTTTCCAGCAGGTCGCGAAAGGACTTTTCGAAGCTCTCCGTCGTCAGGTCGTATCGTGGTAGGAACCTCGGGCCCGCGCCGAGCTCAAACACCCTGTTGCCCCACTCGAACTGGTCGATGAGGTGAGGGATGACCAGGGCCGGCTTACCCGCCGTCAAGGCGCACGCGGTCGTGCCGAAGCCGCCGTGGTGGACCACGGCACTCGCCCTATCGAAGAGCCACGCGTGCGGCACCGAGCCGGCCACGAATATCGATTCGCCCTGATCGCGGTCGACCAGCCCGTTCCAGCCTTGGACTACTGCATGCACCCCGCTCTTCTTGATCCCCGCGAGGATGATCGCTGCCGCTTTTTTCGTGCTCTCGTCCAGCGCCAGGCTCATCACGCCGAGGCTTATCACCACGGGCGCCTCGCCCCTATCCAAGAAATCGAGGAGGTCTGGGTCGGGCTTATATTCGCTCAGCAGGGGATTCCAGTATCCTGTCTGGCGAACCTTGACCGCCCAGTCCCGCCGCGCCGGAGCGACGACCGGACTCACGGGCAGCAGCACGAGGTCGCTCTCGATAATTTCGGCGAGATCCCGGAAAGGTTTGCAGCCGAGCGTCTTCCGGTGCCTGTTGGCAGGCGCCATCATCAGAGGCATCGCGAGGCTCCAACCGAGTCCTGCGAGAAATTTCTTCATGCCCCGCGAAGCATCCTCTACCGGGATCCTCCTAGGCTGCAGGGTGACCGTGCAGAATCGCAGCCCAAGGGATTCCGCCTCGGCCCTGCCCGAGCCGCAATCCGTCACGACGACCAGGTCGGCCAGCCTAGCCTGCTCGAGCACTTCCTGCGAGGCGTCCCGCACCATTCGGTTCCCGAGCGCGATGATCTTCATGAATCCGCTCATCCAGTTCCTGCCCGATTGGGCCATGATCCGAACCGCCTCGGCGCCCAGGTTGATGGACTGGCCGACCGGTGCGAAGCGGACGCCGAATTCCTGGACGATCGAGCCGAGGCTCGGGTTCGTCGCGAGCGTGGCTTCGTGCCCGGCGGCGTCCAATGCTTGGCATAGATTGACGTAGGGCTGAACGTCGCCTCGAGAACCCAGGGCGGGAACGAGGATTTTCATCTCTTTACTCCCTCTTGATTGATGCGCCTGTAGTATCGAGTCATCAGATCCAGATTCTTTGCCTCGTAGCGCGCCAGGATTCCCGCCACGTTATCCGGTTTAAAATCATCCGGGAAAAAGGATAAGGGAAGCGCCGGGGTCTTTTGCAAGATATGCTCATGGTGGCTTATGGAGCAGAACTGATACGCGAAGAAGGCATCCTCGTCGCTTGCGATCGGGCTTGCAAGTCGGCGTTCCAGCTCGGCTATGAATTTTTTCCTCGTGGACAGAAAGCCGGGAAGGTCCCACAGGGAGCGGATTCTCTCCAAGGCGGGCTTGTTGCCGGATATAACGGTCTCGAATAGGAATACCTGGCTCTGCAAGCCGAAATCCCCGAGCACTCGATCGAAGGTTTCCCTGTCGATGCCGGCATTTACGTAGACGTTCGGCGCGAACATCCGGCAATTGAACTGCTTGAGTATTTCGCGGGTATCCCTTCGCTTCCGCGTCTCTTCGGTCGTAAAGCTGAAAATTACGAAGGAGAACAGCTCCTTGCTGTTCGATCTAGATTCCAGGCTGTAAATGACCGACTGGAGGCGTGACCCTAAGGTCCAGCGGAGGTTCTTCTCGTCTCCAAAGCTCTCGAGAAGCCCTTCTTTCTTCCAGATGGACAGGATTGTACGAAGATGGCCGTATGTGAATCCAGCAGCTTCGGCGAGGCCGCGTATGGCTTTGGTCAAAGGAGGCTCCAGCCCTTGCTTGTCGGCATGCCGCATCTGGAACGAAATGAGCCCGACTATTATCCCGGCGATGGATACCGGATATCGCACGAGAAAGAGATCGCCGGCATGCCTTTTCATGGCTATAGTAAACATGATCTGTTAATAAATGTCAAATATATATCTTCATATTATTAACATATTCGAATTTTGAGCCGAGTCTGCGCGCTACGGAGTTCCTTCTCGCCTACCCCCGAGTGAAGGTTTTCGCGCTTACGCCCACTTGTCGAAAAGCGTAGCTTCGGCTAGAATCTATACTAAGTTAGTATGAATAGTAACTTATAAGGTCTTCCCGCAGATCTCAGAATGCTTGACGGCTGAATAAATGGACGAAACGGGGGAATCTAATGAGACATCGGTTTGCATCGCTCTCCGTGGTGTTTGGAATCCTTGCCGCCCTGCCCGGCTGGGCGGGCCCGTCTGTCGCGGTTCGCATCGGGTATTTCCCGAACATCGCGCACTCTCAGGCCCTGATCGGCTTGAGCCGGGGCGATTTCGCGAAGGCGCTCGGGCCGGACGTGGCGATTGCACCGACTGTCTTCAACGCCGGGCCTTCCATCATCGAAGCCCTGTTCGCGAAACAGATCGACCTCGCCTATATCGGCCCCAATCCCGCGATAAACGGCTATATGAAAAGCGACGGGAAGGCGCTCAGGATAATCGCGGGCGCGACGAGCGGAGGCGCTGCCTTCATAGTCTCCTCCACGTCCGGAATATCCAAAGCATCGGACCTCGAAGGAAAGACGATAGCGTCTCCTCAGCTCGGGAACACCCAAGACGTCGCGCTGAGGAAATACCTGCTCGATAACGGGCTCAACACGGTCGAGAGGGGCGGAACGGTAAAAGTCACCCCCATGGACAATCCCTTCATTCTCGATTCGCTCCGCCAGGGAAGGATCCAGGGCGCCTGGGTCCCCGAGCCCTGGGCCAGCCGCCTCGAGTTGGAAGGGAACGGCACCGTCCTCGTCGACGAGCGCTCTCGATGGCCGAAGGGCGAATTCTCGACCGCCTTGATAATCGTATCGACGGATTTCCTTGCCAAGCATCCCGACCTGGTCCAGGCCTGGCTTAAGGTCCACGTGGCCATCACCCTCTGGGAGCTGGCCAATCCCCGCGAAGCCTCCGCCCTCGTCAACGCCCAGATCGCGCGGATTTCCGGGAAGGCCCTCCCCAGCGCGGTCCTCGACCGAGCCTGGCCGCGGATGAAGCCGAGCTACGACCCGCTCTCCGATACGATCTTGAGTTCGGCCCAGGACGCCTTCGCTATCGGGTTTCTCAAGTCGAAGGCCGACTTGAAACGTCTCTTCGAGCTCAGACCCCTCAATCGGGTCCTCGACGAGCTCGGTCAAAAGGAGGTTCGCTAAATCATGGAAGGAGCAACCCTCGAACTCAAGGATGTCCGCAAGCGATTCACCTCGAAGCGAGGATCGACCGATGCGCTGTACGGCCTCGACCTCAAAATCGAGAAGGGCGAATTCCTCTGCATCCTCGGTCCCTCCGGTTGTGGAAAATCCACGATTCTCAACCTAATCGCGGGGCTGGAGAAGCCGGAATCGGGCGATATCCTCGAAGACGGCTCGCCGATAACCGGTCCCTCCCCGGACAGGATGCTCATGTTCCAGGACTCGGCCCTCTTTCCCTGGCTCGACGTCCTCGGGAACGTCGCCTTCGGCCTCAGGAAGTCCGGCATGGACAGGGCGAAGAGGGAAGGGGTCGCGAAGAGATACATCGAGATGGTGGGGCTCGCTCGATTCGAGCGACATTATGTCCATGAGCTGTCGGGCGGCATGCGCCAAAGGGTGGCCCTCGCCCGCGCGCTCGCCCCGGAGCCCAGAGTCCTCCTGATGGACGAGCCTTTCGCGGCCCTCGACGCCCAGACGCGCGACGGCCTCCATGAGGAGGTCCAGGCGATTTGGCGCTTTGCGCGGACGACGATCGTCTTCGTGACGCACAACGTGCGGGAAGCCCTGATCCTCGGCGATCGCACAACCCTCATGTCGGCGAGGCCCGGGAAAATCCTGCGCGAATTCCGCTTCGACATCCCCCGGCCCAGGCATTTCGAAGATCCGGGCATCGCCGAGGCCGCGCGCTCGGTGCTGGCCGACCTCCGGGCCGAAGTGCGCAGGGCTGCCGAGGAGGGAGCCGCATGAGTAAGCGTGTTTGGATCAGTGTCGCTTTCGTCGGCGGGCTCTTCCTGGCATGGGAGGCGTTGGCGCGGCTTTCTATCTGGCCATCCTACGCATTCCCCGCCGCGTCCTCTGTCTTCTCGACCATCGTCTCGGTCGTGGCCGACGGCTCGGTCTTTCGCGCCCTCGCCTCGAGCATGGTTCGGCTCGCGACGGGGTTCGGCGTCTCCGTCGCGATCGGCCTCCCCCTCGGCCTCCTGATCGGGAGGTCCCCTCTGGCCCGCGACACCCTCGGTCTCTTGGCCCTCGGCCTCCAGACACTGCCGAGCATCTGTTGGCTGCCCCTGTCCCTCATCTGGTTTGGGCTCTCCGATCGCTCGATAGTCATGGTCGTCATCATGGGCTCCCTCCTCGCGAACACGCTCTCGACGGCGGATGGCGTGAGGAACCTCCCGGCCGTCTACGTCCGCGCGGGCAAGGTCTTGGGATCGAGGGGATTGGGACTGTATGCCCGCGTGATCCTCCCCGCCTCCCTGCCCGCCGCCGTGACGGGCTTGAAGCTGGGCTGGACCTTCGCGTGGCGGTCCCTCATGGCCGGAGAGCTTTTATATTACACGGTCGGGCTCGGGCAAATGCTCAACATGGGTCGCGAGCTCAACGACATGAGCCTCGTGCTGGCCATCATGATCGTGATAATCGCGATAGGCCTGGCCTTCGACAGGCTCGCCTTCGCCCCGGCGGAGCGCCTGCTACGCGACCGCTGGGGCACGCATGGATGAGCATCGATGCCTCCGTGGGGCTCAAAGCCGCATCCGAATTATGAGCCCTTTCGGGAGGCCGAAAGACTCCAGTCGCACGGCGGTGGCTTCCCCGAACGCATAATAGACCATGTCCATAGGGAAGGCGGAGTAAATCTCCTTGAAGGATACAGCCGTGGATGGGGAGCTGAACACGATGCCGGCGAAGGCGGAAAGATCGAGCCTATCCTGTCTCCGAGGCAGGACTCGATAGAAGGGGACGGGCTCGACTTTCTCGAGCTCGTGCAGGGGATTGTTCGAGAGACTCGAGCAGGGATAAAGGACGCGGGCTGCGGGCGAGGCTTCGATCACGCTCGCCAGTGACCGGGGATTCGGTTCAGGGGATACCAGCGGGAATATCCCGGTATGGCGGAGGATGGCCTTGCCCGTCCCTTGCCCGATGGCGAAGACCTTTGCCTTCCCCGAATCGTAGTGGCGATAGAACACGTCGACCGCGGTCGTGGACGTGTTCTCGCCACTCCGTGGGAAGGCAAAGGTCTTCGCCATCGGGCAAGGGACGGGCAAGGCCATATCCGCTGGTTCCTGCCTGAACCGAATCCGTGCACTCGGCGAGCGTGATGGCCGCGCAGCCCATCCCTGCTCAAGTATCTCAACGATCCCTGCACGAGCTCGAGAAAGTCGAGCCGAGTTCCCCTTCTATGATCTGCCCCTCGATAGGCTCGATCTTGCCGTCATCCTCCTTCCCATCCACGGCTGTATCCTTCAAGGAGATTTATCCGCTCCTATCAGTAGTTCTATTATGCGTTCGGGGAAGCCACCGCCATGCGACTGATGTTCGGAAAGGACTATAATTCAGATGCGCTTGCACGGAGGCATCGATGCTCATCCATCGTCCAGCGGTCGCGTCACGGTTCTCCCGCCGGGGCGAGGCAAGCTGTGGAAGGGTGTCGCGATTATCGCGATGCCGATGGCCAAGCGCCATGTCGTTAGACTGGCGACCCATGTTGAGCATTTGCCCGAGCCCGACCGTGCTAATAAAAGCTCTCCAGATGAGGGACCGCCACGCGAAGGTCCAGCCCAGCTTGAGCGTCACGGCACGGGAGGCGGGAGGATAGCGCGTCGTTGATCCCCTGGATCCGAGACTCCCCGCGCACGCCGGGAGGTTCCCTAGCGCCAGTCGAACATCCCCTCATGATGGACCGTGACTATCAAGCGATCGAAAGTTCCGAACGGCTAAGGGGCAGCCACGATACTCGGCCGCTCTCGGAAGCCGAGGCCAGACCGAGGGTGTCGCGGGGACCCTCCCGATGAGGCAACGCGACGGAGACGCCCGAACCCATCGCGAGCGACTGCTCGAGGCGAGGACATTGAGCATGGTCGAGAAGACAGAGGACGCGGCGGGGACCAGGATGGCCAGATAGAAAGCCGCGCCAACGCCTCCCCATAGGACCCGCCGACGAAAGCAACACGCTTACTCATGAGCTCCTCGGCGGCCCCTGCGCACTTCGCGGAGGTCGGCCGGCGCGAGCGCGCGGGCCCCGGCGATGCCGGGAATGAAAATGCCTGGGCCGGGGGATGTCGAAGCGGAATTCGCGCAGTTTTCCGGGCTCCGCCGTGAGGGTTGTGCGATCGCCGAGGACCTGGCTTCCGCCGCGTTGTCAGCGATGCGTCGTCCGCGCAAAGTGACTGCCTCATGGAGGCCGTCGCGTCTCGGCGGTCCTGCCTTGTGGGCTCCGGGGCGAGCGCGCGGCGAGGGCCTCCTTTTGGCGCATGCCGCCGACAGCTCATAGACATAATGTCGCTCGATCGATTCTCGATGTATCTCTTCGCGACCCTTCCTTCCGCCAGAGCTTTCCCTGAGGCCGAAGCAACATTCCCGAGGACGTCGAGGCCAGGAAGGAGCAGGTATACGATAGACGTGCTCCGGGGAGGGACCGGTTATCAGCAAGACGAGGATATGGCCCGATTAGTCCAGCCCCGCGGTTGGATCCGTCGATTTCCCACAACCGGAGGGAGCCGAGAGAATGCAGAGGAACTCGCCCTTCTCCTTTTTGAGGTCGAGGCGTTGCAGCATCGGTCGATCCTCGCTTCGAGGTCATCGGCTTGCGGACATCCTTGAGTTCGAGGGTTGCTCCTTCCATGATTTAGCGAACCTCCTTGACCGAGCTCGTCGAGGACCCGATTGAGGGGTCTGAGCTCGAGGGAGCGTTTCGAGTCGGCCTTCGACTTGAGAATTCCGATAGCGAAGGCGTCCTGGGCCGAAGCTCAAGATCGTATCGGAGAGCGGGTCGTAGCTCGGCTTCATCCACGGCCCGCTCTCAGAGGAGCCACGCTGGGGAGGGCCTTCCCGGAGATCCGCGGCTGGGCACGAGGGCGGAGCTTTCGCGGGGATTCGCCCTTCCCCAGAGGGTGAGGCGTGGACTTTAAGCCAGGCCTGACCAGGTCGGGATGCTTGGCAAGGAAATCCGTCGATACGATTATAGAGGCGGTCGAATTGGCCCTTTGAAGCGCTCGTGCAAGGACAGTTCCCTTCGAGAGCGGCTCCAGGCGCCCTCGATCCTTCCCTGGCGGACGAATGAAGAGGTCCATAGGTACCGTTCCGCCCCTCGACCCCAATCGAGCAGGTATTTCCTCAGCGCGACGTCTTGGTGTTCCCGAGCTGAGGAGACGCTATGAGTCTTTCCTTCGAGGGCCGTTGTTTGGATATTCCGGACGTGGAGCCTGTGAAGGCAGCGCCCCGTCGCGCGCCATTGAGCGCCTTCCCGTCGCTTCGTGGCCCTGGGCGTGCGCGAAGACGCGAGCGGAGATTTCCTCGTCCGTCCCGGTTTTTGGCGCGGCATCACGCCGAGCCGCCTCGCCATCGGCGGGATTTGGTGAGGATCGCCGCGGCCTGGCGGCCGAGCCGACGGTGATGACCTTGGCGAGCTTGAGCTGGCGCGGGCCGCCTTTGATATAAGCGCCACCCGAGGCGATCTGGAGCCCTGGCGGGCGCTGAATCCACTAACCGGTCCGCTACGTGACCGTCCAGCGTGTCCCACGCCGCCGCCGCCGCCGGCCGGCTCCCGCCGTAAACTCGGCCACCGAGCCCGTGCGCCTGGCGGATCGTCCAGTAATCGTCGATGCGCTCCACGTCGCCAGAACTCATAGCCGACCGCTTCCTCCGGAAAGCGCGCCAGCGCGTCATAGGCGGCGTCGAAGCCCGCACTCTGACCAGCCTGCCGCGCACATGATGCAGCGCACCGTCAGCAGCCGTTCGATCTCGTCGAGAATGCCGATCCCTAGGCAATTGTGAG
>CAWHFT010000166.1:0-5312 GCA_963828175.1 uncultured Spirochaetota bacterium | reverse complement strand
CCCAGTCCGCTCGAGCTGGCCTTCCTCCTGCCGAGCGCGCTCTTCGCGATCCTCGCCACGATACTCGAGGGGCAGCGCTTCGCCGTGCTCCTGGGCCTCGTCCTCGCCTGCCTCGCCCAGGCGGCCTTCGGGCTCGACGGCAAGCTCTTCTCCTTCTGCCTCCTCTCGGGCGTCGCCGGCGCCTTCTCCGTCAGAACCGCCTCTTCGCGCATCGACCTCGTGCGGGCCGGCGTCGCCCTCTCGCTGCTCGAGGCAGCGCTCGGCGCTGCTCTAGCCGCGCCCGGCTCGAGAGGCGCCCCTGAAGTCCTCCTCGCGGCCGCGTGGGGCGCGGGCAACGGCTTTGCCTGCGCGCTCCTCGCGCTCGCGATCCTGCCCGTGCTCGAGCAGGCCCTGAACGCGCCGACTCGATTCAGGCTGATGGAGCTCTCCGACCTGAACGCCCCGATCCTGAAGCGCCTCCTCACCGTCGCGCCGGGGACCTACAGCCACTCGGTGACCGTGGCCCACCTCGCCGAGTCCGCCTGCCGAGAGATCGGGGCCGATCCGCTGCTCGCCCGAGTCGGCGCCTATTACCACGACATCGGCAAGATCGAGCAGCCCGAGTATTTCGTGGAGAATCAGGCCGGATACAACAAGCACGACGAGCTCAACCCGCGGCTGTCCGCCACCGTCATCCGCAGCCACGTCAAGATCGGCGCCGAGAAGGCGCGCGCGCTCGGTCTGCCTCAGGGAGTCATCGACATCGTCTCCCAGCATCACGGCAACGCGGTTATCAAGTGGTTCTACGACCAGGCGAGGAAGGCGGGCGGCGAGGTGGAAAGAGACGATTTCTCCTATCCTGGCCAGCCGCCATCGACCAAGGAGGCCGCGGTCGTCATGCTCGCGGACTCGGTCGAGGCCGCCACGCACACGCTCAAAAGGCCGACCGCCTCGCGGCTCGAGGACTTCATACGCGAGATCATCCTCGACAAGGTCCAGGACGGGCAGCTCGACCGCAGCGACCTCACCTTCAAGGACATCGAGACCGTCCGCAACAGTTTCACCCGCATCCTCGCTGGGCATTTCCACTCGCGCATCGAGTACCCCCGGCTCAAGGAGCCGTCGCGATGAGATCGCGCGCGTTGAACGCGGTCGAGATCTCGGCCGAGGGCGTCGGTACCCCCGCCTGGCTCGACAGGGCGAGGGATTTCGCGCTCTACGTCCTGGGGCGCATGGGCAAGGAGAACTGGGACTTGTCGCTCCTGGTCTGCGACGACTCCTTCATCAAGGGCCTCAACCGGCAATATCGCGACAGGGACGAGTCCACCGATGTCCTGTCCTTCGAGCAGGGCGATGCCTACCTCGATCCCGAAGGCGCGGAGCGCTACCTCGCCGGCGACATCGTCATCTCCCTCGACGCGCTCGGACGCAACGCCGCGGACTTCGGCGTCTCCCTCGACGAGGAGCTGCGTCGCCTCATCACGCACGGGATCCTGCACCTCGCGGGGATGGACCACGAGGACGACGACGGCTCCAGACCGATGCTCCTCCTGCAAGAAGAGATGCTCCGCGAGTCTCGGAGCCGGAAGATAATCCCATGACGAGCCTGCTCGACAAGATCTTCGGCGCGGGAAGGACCGGCGGCGCCGGCGCCCGCGCGGGCGGTGCCGGCCAGAAGGGCGGCTTTTCGGGGTCCGAGACGGACCGGGGGGCCGCGGGAGACGCCGCCCGCGCAGCCGAGCGCGACGCCGACCAGCGCGAGATGATCCAGGGCGTCCAGGAGCTCGGCGAGACGACGGTCAAGGAAGTGATGGTGCCTCGCATCGACACCATCTTCCTGCCGATCGACCTGGGCCGGGAGGAGCTGCTCGAGAAGGTGGTCGCCTGCGGTCATTCGCGGATCCCCGTCTACGGCGATAACGTCGACTCGATCGTGGGCGTGCTGTACGCGAAGGACCTGCTGCATGCCCTCGTCAAGGGCGGAGACTTCGTCCTCGCGGACCTCGTGCGCAAGCCCTTCTTCGTGCCGGAATCGAAGCGCATCGATTCCCTGTTAAAGGAATTCCGGCGCCGGCGCGTGCACATCGCGGTCGTCGTGGACGAGTACGGCGGAGTCTCCGGGATAGTCTGCCTCGAGGACATCATCGAGGAGATCGTCGGCGAGATACAGGACGAGTTCGACGAGGAGAGGGAGGACGTCGTCGCATTGGGCGAATCCTCCTGGCTCTGCGACGCGCGCGCCGACCTCGACGTCGTCAACCGGGAGACCGGGCTCTCCCTGCCCGCGGCCGATTTCGACACCCTCGGCGGTTACGTCTTCGCCCTCTTCGAAAAGATCCCCTCGCGCTACGAGCGCGCGAGCGCGGGCGATCTCGACTTCACCGTCCAGGACATGGAAGGGCATCGCATAACGTCCGTGAAAATCGTCCGCCGCCGGCCCGCGGCCCTGGAGGAGTAGAGTAGTGCCACGCCCCGCCCCCCGCGCCGTCGCGCGCGTTCTCGTCCTGGCCTTCCTGTACGCCGTCGCCTCGGTCGTCGGAGCGGCCGCCCAGGCCGCCCCGCTCACGGACCCTTCCGGGCCCAGCGACCCCAGGGCCCTCGTGGCGAACGCGGAACGGCTCCGCTTCTCCGAGGACTGGTACCCGGCGATCGACGCCTACCTCGCCGCCATCACCGCGAATCCATCCTACGGCGAGGCCTACGCGGGGCTCGCCGAGTGCTACTACGAGCTCGGAGAATACGACCAGGCCCTTTCCTACGTCGCCAAGGCGGCGCCCCTGCGCCGGGGCGACACCGTCCTCGCCGACCTCGAGGCCTTCGTGCGGATCGGCCTCGGCGACCTAGCCGGCGCGCGAAAATCGTTCTCGTCCGTCGCCGCGGCGCTGCCGAACGACCTCGACGCGCGCTTCGGGCTCTCGCTTCTCGACTTGTCGGCGGGCAAGAAGACCGAAGCGCGGTCGCGGCTCGAGGACAGCCTCCGCATCTCTCCGCAGAACGGCCGCGCCCTCCTGTCCCTGGCGCTCATCGCCTCCGACCAGGGGCGCGCGACGGACGCGCAGGCCCTCGTCGAGAGCGCGCTGCGCTTCCACGGCAGCGAGCCGAAGACCCAGTACGTCGCGGCGACCATCGCCGCGGCCTCCGGCGATTTCGCGAAGGCCGCCTTCTACGCGCGCAATGCGCTGGACCTCAAGCCCGCCTACGCCGACGCGCGCCTCCTATTGGGCTCGCTCATGTACCGTTCGGGCTCGTTCGACCAGGCGATCGCCCTGATGCGCGAGGCTGTCGCCCGCGACCGCAAGGACGGCATGGCCTGGTACACTCTGGGCCTGGCCCAGCAGGGCGCTGGAAAGGTCTCCGACGCGATCTACAGCCTGAAGACCGCGGCCGGCCTCCGGCCCGACGACGAGATCGCGCGCATCGCCCTCGAGGGCGCGGTGGGCGGCAGCGCGAGCGCGGAGGACCCCTCCCGCGCACCCTATGCCGACTGGCACGTGGTCCGGGGCAAGGAATTCGAGGACCAGAGCTCCTACGACCAGGCCATTTTCGAGTACCGGCGCGCCCTCAGGATATATCCATACTCGAAACAGGCGCGTCTGCTCTACGCCGGGATGCTCAAGGCGAGAGGCTTCCCCGGCAAGTACCTTTCCGAGCTGCAGTTTATGAAGGACAACGGGACAGCCGACCAGGATATCCTCGACTCCATCGAGTCTTACGACTCCCTTCTCGTCGACGCTCTCGGCCGGAGCTGGGGCGTCCAGGAAGAGGCGCTTCCCAAACGTCCGTACAAGCTCGCGCTCATGTACATCGATACGATAGGCTCGACAATCCACGCCTCCGCCCAGGAGCTCGCCCTGAGTTACCTCAAGGACGTCCTCGGCTCCTCTTCGCGCGCCTCTGTCCTGCAGGTCGCGGCCAAGGTGGCGTCCTTCGCCGAGGCATTCAGGACGGCGCGCGAGGCCGAAGCCGACTACTTCGCGATCGTATCCTTCAGAGAGACCGAGCGGGACGTCGAGATGGACATCGACCTTCGCGTGGCGAGGACAGGCAGCTCGGCGACCGCCTTCAAGACCTACCGCTCGGGCAACGACCGCGTTAAGAACAGCATCTCTCGCACAGCCGACCTCCTCGTCGCGGCGCTGCCGCCCCGCGGCTCCCTGGTCAAGCGCAGCCAGGACCGCGTCCTCGTCGACCTCGGCAAGGCCGACGGCGTCGCGGCGGGCGCCAAGCTCGCAGTCGTGAAAAAGGGCTCCGTCCAGCCGAAGCCCGAAGGCCTGGGCATCACCTATCCCCAGTCCGCTGTCCTGGGCGAGATCGCCCTGACCGCGATAGGCGAAGAAGTCGGCGAGGGCACCCTCAAGCGCGCGGGTTTCTTCGATACGGTCAACCTCGGCGACGAAGTGCTCCTCGCGCCCGCCGCGGCGGCGCCTGGGACCTCGACGCCGCCGATCGCCGCGCCCCAGCAAGAATGGCCGGGGCTGTTCACCGCCATCCGCGCGCTGAGGTAGAAAGCCGATAGCGCTTCGGCGTACAATCCAGGCCATGAACCCCTACATCGCGCAGGTCCTCAATGAGCTCGCGACTCGCTATCCCTGGGAGACCGAATTCCTGCAAGCCGTCACCGAAGTCCTCGAGTCCATCTCGCCGCTCGTCGACGCCGAGCCCAAATACAAGTCGCAGCGCATACTCGAGCGGATCACCGAGCCGGAGCGGTCGGTGATGTTCCGAGTGCCCTGGATGGATGACCGGGGAGACTACCGCATCAATCGCGGCTATCGCGTCCAGTTCAACTCGGCGATCGGTCCGTACAAGGGCGGCATCCGGTTCCACCCCAAAGTCTCGCTCTCGACGCTCAAGTTCCTCGGCTTCGAGCAGATATTCAAGAATCGCTCACGGGCCTGCCGATGGGCGGTGGCAAGGGCGGCTCGGATTTCGATCCCAACGGCAAGAGCGAGAACGAGGTCATGCGGTTCTGCCAGAGCTTCATGTCCGAGCTTTTCAGGCACGTCGGCGCTGACACCGACGTGCCGGCGGGCGACATCGGCGTGGGCGGCCGCGAAGTGGGCTTCATGTTCGGCCAGTACAAGCGGCTGGCCAACGAGTGGAACGGCGTCCTCACGGGCAAGGGCCTGGGCTTCGGAGGCTCCCGCGTGAGGCCCGAGGCGACGGGCTTCGGCGCCATCTACTTCGCGCAGGAGATGCTCGCCAGCCGGGGCCGCAGCCTGGAAGGCAAAAAGATATCGGTCTCGGGCTTCGGCAACGTCGCCTGGGGAGCCTGCATCAAGGGCACGCAGCTCGGGGCCAAGGTCGTGACCATCTCCGGCCCCGACGGCTAC